>NZ_JBFUCL010000009.1:0-24532 GCF_056405255.1 Agromyces sp. P1_H4
GTCCTCGACAACGGCGCGGACCTCGTCGCGGGTCTCGTCGCCGCCGGCATCGAGGGCGACGTGGTCGGCGGCACCGAGGAGACGACGAGCGGCGGCATCCGGCTGCGCGGCGAACTCGCCGGGCGCGTGCCGTTCCCGTCGATCGTCATCAACGACAGCCCACTCAAGGCGATCGGCGAGAACCGGCACGGCGTCGGCCAGTCGGTCGTCGAGAGCATCATGCGCATCACGAACCTGATGATCCCCGGGCGGCGGTTCGTCGTCGCGGGCTACGGCTGGTGCGGGCGGGGCATCGCGCAGTACCTCCGGGCCTTCGGCGGGCGTGTCGCGGTCGCCGAGATCGACGAGATCAAGGCCTTCGAGGCGGCCCTCGACGGCTACCGCGTGGGCGAGCTCGGCGACCTCGCCGAGTGGGGCGAGTTCTTCATCACCGCCACGGGGCATCCGGGCATCATCACCGACGCCGTCATCGACCGGATGCCGAGCGGCGCCGTGCTCGCGAACGCCGGCCACTTCCCGTGGGAGATCGACACCGAAGCCCTCTCCGGCCGCGCCGTCGCCGTGACCGAGCTCGACGCGGCGATCGAGCGCATCGACCTGCCCGACGGACGCGAGCTCATCCTCCTCGCGGGTGGCCGCATGGTGAACCTCGCCGGACGGGAGCCGAAGGGCAACTCCCTCGAGGCCATGGACCTCGGCTTCCTGCTGCAGTCGCTCTCGCTCGAGCGGGTGGCGACGGATGCCGCGTCGCTGGCGCCCGGGCCGCAGCCGGTGCCCGACGACCTCGAGCGCGAGATCGCGCGACGGTTCGTCCGGGCCCTCGGAGCCGACCGGTGAGCCCCGAGCCCGAGGCGACCACGGCGGGCCGCGGGGTCGAGTACGCCGCGCCGGCCCTCGACAAGGCGCTCGACATCCTCGAGCTGCTCGCGAACGAGGCGGGCGGGCTCACGCAGACCGAGATCGCCGAGGCGGTCGGTCGAAACGTCAGCCAGATCTACCGCGTGCTCGCGACCCTCGAGCGCCGCGGCTACCTCACGCGTGACGACCGGTCGGCGCGGTACGTGCTCTCGATGGCGCTGTTCGACCTCGCCCACCGGCATCCGCCGCTCCGTGGCCTCGTGCAGCTGGCCGCAGCGCCCATGCGCGAGCTCGCCGATCGCATCCGCCAGTCGTGCAACCTCGGCGTCGACGACGCCGGTGAGGTGCGCATCATCGCCCAGGCCGAGTCGCCCGCCGACTTCGGCTACCAGGTGCGGGTGGGCGCGCGCTTCCCGCTCGAGACGACGGCGACCGGCGCGGTGCTCACGGCGGGGGCTCCGGATGCCGCGGGCCGGCTGCTCCCCGGAGAGGCGGAGCTGCTCGCGGCCGGGTACCTGACCCGCGCAGACCGCCTGCAGGCGGGCATCACCGACGTGGTGGCCGCCGTCACCGATCGCGCCGGAGGCACGATCGCCGCGCTGACCGTGCCGTACATCGGCACCTCGTACAGCGCCGTCGGCCTCGACGAAGTGGTCGCCGCCGCCCGCGCCACGGCCGCGGAGATCTCGGCCCGCCTCGGCGGTGCCCGCTGATCGTCGCCGCCGCGCGCTGGGCGCCGGGCGCGGCCTGCCGATCAGCGGATGACGCCCTCGTCGAGCAGCGCCTGCAGTCCCGCCCGGAACCCCTCACGACCGCCGTGCGACGGATGCCGCACCCGCGGCACGTCCCACCCGCTGCGGGCGAGGCTCGCCTGCGCGACGTTCCCGACCGCGACGATCGACCGGATGCCGAACACCTCGGCCAGGGCCTGCCACGACCACGCCCATTCCGCCGTCTCGGCACCGGTCGGCGTGCGGTTCGACAGCGGGGCATCCGGGCGATGCGGGTGCAGGGGGAACGCGCTCCACAGCAGCGGGAGGAAGTCGAGGCCCTCGAGGACCTGCCACATCACCGTCGCCGTCGGCTCGGCGGCGACGCCGGCGGCATCCGGGATCTCATAGCCGTGCTCGGTGCCGAACAGGTCGAAGTGCTCGACGCCACGACGCAGGAGCACCGTGTTCGTGAACGGTACGCCCGTGATCGCCATGCCGCGGTAGCCGGGTGCCTCGCCGACGAGGAGCGTCGCCGGCTGTCGCTCGGCGAGCTGGCGCAGGTAGCGGTCGAGGTTGCGCCGCCGCAGCGCATTCTCGGGGCGGGAGGCATCGAACGGGTTCGCGCTGTTCGGGCCGGACCCGCCGGCCGCCAGCCGTTCGATGAAGCCGTCGATCGCATCGGGGGCCATGAGCGGTCATCCTACGGCTAGCCTCGAAACATGAGTCGAACCGTCTGGACCGTCATCGGCGTGATCGTCGCCGTCCTCGTCGCCTGGTTCCTCGTCGACGTGGTGTTCAGCCTGCTGTGGTTCATCGCCAAGCTGGCCATCGTCGCCGTGGTGGCCGTCGTCGTCTTCTTCGTGCTGCGCGCCGTCGTGCGCCCGTCCGACGACCGGAAGTCGATCGAGCGATGAGCCGCCGTTCGGGCGTGCCCGCCTCGACGCCGGCCCGCACCCTGGGGCGACTCGTGCTCGCCGCATTCCTGGTCTTCGCCGGCGTCAGCCACCTGTTCTGGGCGCGCCGCGAGTTCCGTGCGCAGGTGCCGCCGTGGGTGCCGATGGACCCCGACGCGGTGGTGGTCGGCTCGGGCGTGGTCGAGGTCGGCCTCGGCGCGGCGCTCGTCGCGCTGCCGCGCGAACGCGGTCGCATCGGCGCGATCGTCGCGGCGTTCTTCGTCGCCGTGTTCCCCGGCAACCTCGCCCAGTGGGCCGAGCGTCGCGACGCGTTCGGCCTCACGACCGATCGGGCGCGGTTCATCCGCCTGTTCTTCCAGCCGCTGCTCGTGGCGCTCGCCGTCTGGTCGACGTCGCCGAGGGTCGGGTCCGGCCCCACGGCTTGAACACCGACAGCGTCATCGCCGCGAGGAGCGCGGTCGACGAGACGACGGGCGGGAAGACGAGGTTCGCCGTCACCGCGGGCGCCACCCCGTCGGCGAGCGCCGCTCGACCGCCGTCGGCGAGGGTCGTGAGCCCGGGCCAGAGCACGAGGACGACGAGCGTCACGAGCACCACGTTGACGACGAGCTTCACGAGCACCCAGCGGTAGCGCACCAGCCCGTACTTCGTGCCGAGCCCCAGGAGCACCCCCGTGGCCAGGGTGAGGAGCCCGACGATCACCAGCGGCCACGTCGACACCGCGACGAGACTGGCCGCCGCGGCGCCGGCGCCCATCGCATCCGCGGTGAGCGCGGTGACGACGAGGATGCCGAGTGCCAGGTCGAGCCCCAGCCAGGTGCCCGAGGCCGCGATGTGCACGAGCAGCAGGAGCTTTCGCGCGCGGGATGAGAGCGGCATCCGGATGACCCGGGCCTCCGTGCGCGGGAGTGGCGGCGTGCGCGTGGTGGTGCCCATGCCCTCCACGATGCCGGTGCGGTGGGGCCGCGGCATCCGCCCGTCGGAGTCACCTGGCATACCCCGACGGACGTACTCGCGATTCAATGGAGGCATGCGACTCGTCGTGCTCACCGGCGCCGGCATCTCGGCCGAGAGCGGCGTGCCGACGTTCCGCGACGCGGGCGGACTCTGGGAGGGGCACCGCGTCGAGGACGTCGCCACCCCCGAGGGGTTCGCGCGCGATCCCGTCATGGTGCACCGCTTCTACGACGCGCGGCGCCATGCCGTGGCCCAGGCCGAGCCGAACCCGGCGCACCTGGCCCTGGCGCGACTCGAACGCGATCTCGGCGACGACCTGCTCGTGGTCACGCAGAACATCGACGACCTGCACGAACGCGCGGGCTCGCAGCGAGTGGTGCACATGCACGGCGACCTGCTGCAGGCGCGCTGCCTGGCGTGCGGTCGGCGGGTGCCCGTCGCGGCCGACCTCGTCGAGCGGCCGCCGTGCCCCGAGTGCGGCGAGCGGATGCTGCGCCCCGACGTGGTGTGGTTCGGCGAGATGCCCTACGACCTCGACCTCATCGACGAGGCGCTGCTCGCCAGCGACCGCTTCGCGGCGATCGGCACCTCGGGCGCCGTGTACCCGGCGGCCGGCTTCGTGATGACGGCCGCCGCGGCGGGCGCGCACACGATCGAGCTGAACCTCGCGCCGAGCGAGATCACCCCGCTGTTCGACGAGGTGCGGCACGGCCCGGCGAGCGTCGTGGTGCCCGACTGGGTCGACGAGGTGCTCCGGGCGCGTCGGTGACCGCACGCCGTGCAGAGCCGAGCCGTGCCGTGCCGAGGGGGACCGTACCCCATCGGTCGGGCGCAGGACAGGGGGTTCGTCCCCGGCCGCCCGGCCCCTAGGGTGAGGGCATGAGCGATCGACCGCCCTCGCCGGTGCGCCCGGAGCGCCTGTGGAACGACCGACTCGGTCGCTGGAGCATCCGGAGCCTGCAGGTCCTCCTCGTCGTGACGCTCGCCGCGCTCGCCGTGTGGGCGCTGGTGCAGGTGAAGCTCCTCGTCATCCCCGTGCTCATCGCACTCATCGTCGCCTCGGCCGCGGCGCCGCTCGTGGGCTGGCTGCGACGTCGCGGACTGTCGCCGATGCTCGCGGCGTGGGTGACACTGGTCGGCGGCATCCTCGTGCTCGGCGGTGTCGTCACCGCGATCGTGTTCGCGGTGCGCAACCAGTGGGACGAGCTGGCAACCTCCGCCACCGAGGGGTTCGACGACCTGCAGGCCTGGCTCAAGGACCTGCCCTTCCCGATCGACCAGGAGCAGATCACCTCCGCGCGGGACGCGGTCGTCGACTACGTCACGAGCGCCGAGTTCGGCGCCGGGGCGGTGCGGGGCGTTTCGGCCGCCACGGAGTTCGTCGCGGGGGCGCTGCTCGTGCTGGTGGTGCTCTTCTTCTTCCTCAAGGACGGCGACCGCATCTGGGCGTTCTTCCTCCGCCCCTTCAGCGGCGTGCGGCTCGAGCGCGGACGCCGGGTCGGCACGACGAGCGTCAAGGTCTTCGGCGGCTACATCCGCGGCACCGCGATCGTCGGACTCGTCGACGCCGTCGTGATCGGCCTCGGCCTCGTGATCCTGCAGGTGCCGCTCGCCCTGCCGCTCGCTGTCATCGTGTTCCTCGGCTCGTTCATCCCGCTCGTCGGCGCCACGGTCGCCGGCATCCTCGCCGCGCTCGTCGCGCTCGTGGCCAACGGACCGGTCGTCGCGCTCATCGTCGTCGCGATCGTCATCGCCGTGAACCAGCTCGAGGGCGACCTGCTGCAGCCCGTGGTGATGGCGCAGTCGCTGAAGCTGCATCCGCTGGTCATCCTCATCGCCCTCACCGCCGGCACCATCCTCGGCGGCATCGTGGGCGCCGTGCTCGCGGTGCCGATCGCGGCGGTCGGCTGGGCGATCATCAAGGTGTGGGACGGCCCCGACCCGTCGATCGACGCACGCAAGCCACTGCGCCGACGGCGCGAGACGGCCTCGGGAGCCACCTCGCAGGGCGAGCAGCTTCGGCAGGACTCCGCCGGCGGAAGCCCGGTGGCCTGACGTGCGCTCCGCGCCGATGTTCACCGCGGCCACGGTGAGCTACGCCGCGAACTGCGCGCTCGGGGCATCCGTCGCCCTGCGTCTCGTCGACACCCGGAATGTGCGGTGGGTGCACCACGCGCTCTACATCGCGACCTTCTCGATCGCCGTCGGCGCGATGAGCTCGGCCGTGTGGGGGAGCCCGCGGGGCTCGAGCCGTGCCGCCGCCGCGCTGCTCGCCCCGGCCGCCGTGCCGCTGACGCTGATCCCGTATGCGGGCACTCGGACACGGCGGCATCCGCTCGTCGCGCTCACCGCGGCGCCGTTCTTCCTCGCCGCGCTGGTGCGTTCGAGCCTGCCCGAGCGCACGAGGCCGCAGACCCGGAAGCCCGGGACCACCCGGAAGACCAGGAAGTAGGACGCATGGAACTGCTCGACGCGATCCGCCGCCGCAAGACCACGAACGGGCCGTTCCTGCCCGACCCCGTCTCGGAGGAGCACCAGCGGATCCTCATGGAGGCGGCCGGCCGGGCGCCGTCGCAGCTCAACAGCCAGCCCTGGCGCTTCGTCGTGATCGAGGACCGCCCGACCATCGAGGCGATCGCGCGCATCTCGGGCGAGAGCATGACCGAGGCGATGTCGAACGGCACCTTCTTCGAGCGCTACAAGCCGTACTTCCGGTTCAGCCAGGCCGAGATGGACGAGCAGCGCAGCGGCATGCTCTTCGACAAGCTGCCCGCCCCGCTGCGCCCGTTCACCAGCCAGGTGTTCACCAAGCGCGGGCAGAAGCTGATGAACACGTTCGGCGTGCCCAAGACGCTCGGCGAGGAGAACCGCAAGCTCGTCGCCGGGTCGCCGCTGCTCCTCGGCGTCATGCTCGACCGCAGCGAGTACCGGCCCGGGCAGCTCTCGTCGTTCTACTCGGTGTTCAGCATGGGCGCCGCCATGGAGAACGTCTGGCTCACGACGGTGGAGCTCGGCATGGGCATCCAGTTCATCTCGTTCCCGATGGAGGTGCCCGGCCGGTGGGACGAGATCGTGCGCCTGCTGCGGGTGCCCGACGAGCTCGAGCTCATGGCCGTGTACCGGCTCGGCTACGTGCCCGAGGAACAGCGCCGGCCCGCGATCGACTGGGTCAGCCACGAGCGCAAGCGGCCGTCGCAGTACGTCTACCGCGAGACCTGCGAGACGCCGCAGGCGGGCTGGGACGACGTGCGCCCGCCCGATCGGGCCTGAGTCCGGCGCGCCCGCGCGATGCGCGCCCACCGATACGGCGGCAGCTCCTCGGGCCAGTGCCGGGTGAATGTGTGCACGCCCATGCTCGCGGAGCGCCAGAGCTTGCCCGGATCCCGGAACGGCCGCGTCGACACCCCCACCGAGAGCCGGCGGTCGCGCAGCACCCTCGTGCCCGGCGGCAGGTGGATGCTGAGGTCGAGGTCGTCGTGCACGCGCTGGTCATGGCGGCAGACGTCGTCGCGTACGGCCAGCCAGAGCTCGCGCCGCAGCAGCGCCGACGACCCCCAGAGTGGCCGATGCCCGAGCGCGACTCCGGCGAGCACGGTGTAGCCGCCGAGGTACGCCGTGATGAGCAGCCGTGATGCGAGCGACGGCGCGCTCGGCAGCCACGCCCACCCCGTGACAGCCTCCACGGCCGGGTCGGCGAAGCGCTCACGGGCGTCCCGCACCCAGTCGGGCGGCAGCACGGTGTCGGCGTCGACACGCGCGAGCAGGTCGCCTGATGCCGCGTCGAGGCCGGTCGAGGCCGCCGCAGGGATGCCGACGACGGGCTCGGGGACCACGCGGCATCCGTAGCGCGCCGCCAACGGCCCCAGGTCGCCGTTGCCGCCGTTGTCGACGATGACGATCTCGTCGGGCGCGACGGACTGCGCCGCGACCGAGGCGAGCAGCCGCTCGAGGCGGTCGCGGTCGTTGCGCACCGGCACCACGATCGAGAGGGTGAGCGCCCGGCCCGCGGAAGCTGCTCGGCCCCCGGCCTCGCTCGCGGCGTCGGCCGCAGCGTCGGTGTCCGCCTGAGCGGTCAGCGGTTCGTCGGGTGGCATGCCCCCACGCTAGGCACCGGCGGCGGGCTCACCAAGGGGCTTGCGCTCCGCCTCGAGCGCGGCGATCAGCGTGGCCGAGTCGTACGGGCCCTTGTGGCGGCGCTCGCCGATGAAGAACGTGGGCGTGCCGTGCAGGTCCATCATCTGCGCGTCGAGGCGGTCGTCCTCGACGCGTCGCACGACCGCGGGCGACCGCAGGTCGTCGGCGAAGCGATCCATGTCGAGGCCGAGGTCGCGGGCGTAGCGGCAGAGGTCGTCGGTGGTCAGGTCGTCCTGGTTCGCGAACAGGGTCAGCGCCATGTCGAAGAACCGGCCCTGCAGCGCCGCCGCCTCCACCGCCTGAGCCGACTCCCGCGCGTGCGGATGCACCGCCTCGAGGGGCAGGTGGCGGAACACCCAGCAGACGTCGTCGCCGAAGTGGTCGATGACCGCGTCGATCGATCCCGTCGCCCGGCTGCAGAACGGGCACTCGAAGTCGCCGTACTCGACGATCAGGTGGGGCGCGTCGGGCCGCCCGCGGAAGTGGTCGCGCTCGGGGTCGAACGGCCGCACGAGCTTGGCGCCGACGGCGACGGGCGGCCGCAACCGGTCGCCGACCAGGAAGATGAGCCAGCCGAGCACGAAGGCGATGACGGATGCCGCGAGCACGCCGACGCGCGCGAGATCCTGGGTCTCGGGGTCCTCGATCGCGAGTCCCACGATGAACAGCGCGATCGTGAAGCCGATGCCCGACAGCGCCGCGCCTCCCGAGATGCGCGACACGGTGAGTCCGGGCGCGAGGGTGCCGATGCGCAGCATCCGCACCAAGGCCGTGGCCCCCGTGATGCCGACGAACTTGCCGATGACGAGGCCCGCCACGATGCCCCAGGTGAGGGGCGACGACACCGCGGCCGACAGCGTCTGCGGGTCGAGCTGCACGCCGGCGTTCGCGAGCGCGAAGATCGGCAGCACGATGAACGCGACGTAGGGCGACCACGCCGCCTGAAGCCGCTCGTTGATGGAGATGGAGTCGCGCAGGCTCCGCGTGGCCGCGCGCGCATACGTCGTGTTCGGCGACTCGCGGAACGCGCGAGTGAGCTCGGCGGCCCGCTCGACCTCCATGCGGCGCGGGGGGAACACCGGGATCACGAGGGCCACGGCGACGCCCGCGAGCGTCGGGTGCACGCCTGCTGCGCCGMCGCCCAGCCACAGGCCGAAGCCGAGCACGGCGTAGGCCGGGCCGCGGCCGACGGGCAGGAAGCGCACGAGGGCGAGGGCCACGAGCAGCACCGCGCTGATCACGAGCGGCAGCAGCTGGATGCCCTCGTTGTAGAACACCGCGATCGCCACGAGCGCGCCGATGTCGTCGACCACGGCGAGGGTGAGCAGGAAGGTGCGCAACCGCCACGGGAACTTGGGCCCGATGATCGCGAGGGCGCCGAGCAGGAACGCCGTGTCGGTGGAGATCACGACGCCCCACGCGTGCATCTCGTCGGTGCCCGCGTTGAACAGCATGAAGATCGCGGCAGGGAGCACCAGCCCCGCGACGGCCGCGATGACGGGCACCGCCGCGCGCGAACGGTCGGTGAGCTCGCCGATGGTGAACTCGCGTTTGACCTCGAGGCCGACGGTGAAGAAGAAGAACGCCATCAGGCCGTCGTTGACGAGCTGGTGCAGCGTGAGCTGTGCCTGGAACCCGCCGACGACGATCTCGACATGCGTGTCCCAGAACGCGTCGTACGTCGACCCCCATGGCGAGTTCGCCCACACGATCGCGATCAGGGTGAAGCAGAGGAGCAGCAGTGCGGAGAGGCGGTCACCGGCGCCGGCGCCGGCGGGCGGCGGCGAACGGCGGGGCAGCACCGGAGCCGTGGTGGTGGCGCTCGTCATACGGTCGATTCGGTGCGCGGAGTCAGCGCTGGCGAGGAGCGCGGATGATCGACCAGAGCGCCGCGAGGAGCAGCACGCCGCCGACGGCGACGATCAGTCCGAGAATCGACCAGATCACGGTTTCGATGTCCACGTGTACCTCCGAGGGGCTCCCCGCCATTCTGTCGTGCCCGGGCGCGCGCCCACCAGAGGCAATCCGTCAACCCGTTGACCCTCGCGCCGGTCGAGCGGACGCTGGAGGCATCCGCACGCGGCATCCGGATGGGAGATCGCCCGGGGCATCCGCATGCGGCCTTCGACCGAGGAGGGGCCATGACCGAGCCACGCGACCACGCCCAACGGCACGACGCCGACCGCTTCACGCCCGACGTCGGGCAGGACGAGACCGAGGGCGAGCCGCGCAACGACGCCGACAACATCATGCACGACGGCGACGACCTCGGCCCCGACGCGAACGAGCTCGACGCCGACAACCCGGTCGAGGAGCAGACCCTCGAGGCGGTCGACCCCGACAACGCACCAGACTGAGCCGGGAGCCGGCCGGCTCCCGCCCCCGTGCGGGTGCTTGTCCCGCTCGGCCCGCATCCGGGAGGATGACGGGAAGGTCGAGGGGGTGCCGACGTGCGTGAGCAGGTCGAGGGGTGGGCTGCGCGATCGCGCCGGCGTGCCCATCGTCGGGTCCGTTCCTCGTCGCCTGCCACTCGCCGGGCGGCGGCGCTGCTCGCCGCATCGCTCGTGATCGCGCTGGGGATCGCGGGATCGGCGCTGCAGCATCCGGCGCAGGCCGAAGCCGTACCCGGAGTGCCTGAGGCGCCCACGCTGGTGTACAGCGAGGACTTCCAGAACCGACCGGGGCCTGCGCCGATCGTGCGGTTGAACGCGTATACCGGCGTGACCGGGGAGACCTACACGGCGGCACCTGGATGGCTGACCGGGTGCAACGGCTGGATCGCGTCGGCCAACCAGACCCTGAACGGCGCCGCGCAAATCACCGACTGCAACGTGAACGGCGCCAACGGGCAGGTCTACTGGAACGCGACCCAGCAGCTGTCGCAGGCGCTCGGGGTCTTCCGCGGCCAGTCCGTCACCGCGGCCCGCGACAACTACTCCGTCTCGGCGTTCACCGCCAACAACCCCGGGGCCGGGGCCGTCGAGTTCCAGACGGTGACCAATGTGCCGTTCGTGGGGGCGAACCGGTTCATCAACTTCAGCGTCGACGTCGCGGCGGTCAACTGCCAGGTCGGTGCGCCGCTGCTGCAGTTCTCCCTGCTGACCGACACCGGCGCGGCGGTGCCCGTGGGCTCCCAGATCAACGCCTGTGCGAGTCTTACGACCGTCGCGGTGCCCGCGCTCGGCCAGGCCGCCGCCGCGACCGCCAGGGTCGGCACCTACACGTCCAACGGCGCGGTCCTCGTGAACGGCACGTCCATCGGCGTGCGCATGGTGAACAACTACGGCAGCGGCGGCGGCAACGACCATGCGTTCGACAACATCAGCATCATCGACGTGACCCCGGCGCTCGACAAGTCGTTCGCGCCGTCGCGCCTGCTGACCGGCGAGACGTCGGTACTGACCTTCACGGTGACGAACACGAGCGAGCTCGCGGCGAAGAACGGCTGGTCGTTCACGGACTCGCTGCCCACCGGCCTCGTCGTCGCAGCAGGCGCCCCGGCCACCACGTGCCCGTCGGGGGTGGTCACCGCACCGCTGGGCGGTGCGCAGATCGCGGTCGCGGGAGACCTGGCCAACCGCATGACGTCATGCACCATCAGCGTGAAGGTCACGTCCGACACGGCCGGGACCTACGTGAACGGGCCCGCGAACGTGGCGGGCGTGGGTGTCGACGGCCCTGATCCCGCGACCGTCACCTTCGCCACGCCCGTGAGCCTCTCGATCCAGAAGACGGCGACCAGCAGCCCATACGTTCCCGGACAGCCGCTCGGGTACACGGTGACCGTCTCGAACGGCGGCCCGGGCACCGCGGTCGGAGCGACCGTCACGGATCCGCTGCCCGCCGAGCTCGCGGGGGCCGGCTTCGCCTGGGCATGTGCACCCAGCCCGGGCAGTACCTGCACGGCCACCGGTGCGGGTGATCTCGCCGACACCGTCACGATCCCGGCTGGCGGCACCGTCACCTACGCGGTGACCGGCACCGTGCCCATCGACGCCACCGGCGACCTCACGAACGTCGCGACGGTCACCCCGCCCGCCGATGCCGACGACCCGGCGTGCACGCCCGACTGCACGACTGCGGTGACGAGCGTGGCTCCCGCCCCGGCGATCACGCTCGAGAAGTCCGCGGGCGACACGGCGGCGACCACCTTCGTCGTCGGGGGCGACGTCACCTACTCGTTCGTCGTGACGAACACCGGCAATGTGCCCCTGGCGTCGATCGCGGTGGTGGAGGGCGCCTTCAGCGGCACCGGCGTGCCGACGGCCCCGTCGTGTCCGACCAGCCCACTCGGCCCGGGCGAGCAGGTCCTCTGCACGTCGACGTACACGCTGACGCAGGCCGACATCGATGCGGGCTCGCTGAGCAACACGGCGACGGCGACCGCGCAGCCGCCGTACGGGGGCCCGATCGAGTCGGCGCCGTCCACGGTGCTCCTGCCGGCCGACCAGGCGCCGGCCGTGTCGCTCGTGAAGACCGCGACGCCCGCCGTCGCGTCGGCCACGGGCGAGCCGATCGAGTTCGCCTTCACGATCGAGAACATCGGCAACACCACGTTGACGTCGGCGTCGGTCGCCGAGCTCGCGTTCGACGGCACCGGGCCGCTGACCGCGCCGACCTGCCCGACGGGAGGCTTCGTCCCCGGCGAGCAGGTGGTGTGCACGGCGGAGTACGAGGTCACCCAGGCCGACATGGACCGGGGCTCGATCACGAACACCGCCACGGCGTCGGCGTCGTCGCCCCTCGCCACGGCGGTGTCGGAGTCGTCGACGGTCGTCGTGGACCTCGTGCAGTCGCCGTCGCTGACGCTGGCCAAGTCGGCCGACGTGGAACGCGTCGATGCGGTGGGCGACGTGGTGTCGTACGCGTTCCTGGTGACGAACACGGGCACGGTGACGGTGACGGATGTCGCGGTGCTCGACGTGCCGACGCCGCCCGCGGGTGCCCTCGCCACCGGCCCCGACTGCCCCGAGACCGTGCTCGCCCCCGGCGAGGGCACCACGTGCACGGGCACCTACGTCGTGTCGCAGGCCGACCTCGACGCGGGTGCGATCGAGGACACCGCCACCGCGTCGGCAATCGCCCCCGACCGGTCGACGGTGACCTCCCCGACGTCCACCGTGACGGTGGACGTCGCACAGGCGCCGCAGCTGACGCTCGCGAAGTCGGCGAACGTCGCGTCGGTCTCCGCCGTGGGCGACGTGATCGGCTACGAGTTCCTCGTCACGAACACGGGCACGGTGACGGTGAACGACGTCGGGGTGCTGGACGTGCTCGCGCCGCCTGCGAGCGGTCTCGTGACCGGTCCCGACTGCCCCGAGGCGGTGCTCGCCCCGGGTGAGGACACGACCTGCACCGGCACGTACGTCGTCACCCAGGCCGACCTCGATGCGGGCGCCGTCGGCGACACCGCGACCGCCCGCGGGCTCGTCGGGTCCGGCACGGTGGTCGAATCTGCGCCGTCCACCGTTACCGTCGACGTCGCGCAGGCCCCGGCGATCACGATCACCAAGACGGCCGATGTGGCGAGTGTCGCGGCGGTCGGCGACGAGATCGAGTACGAGTTCCAGGTCTCGAACACCGGGACGGTGACCCTCACGCAGCTCGCGATCGACGACGTGGCTGCGGCGCCCGCGGGCGAGCTCACGACGGGCCCCGAATGCCCGGTGGCGACGCTCGCGCCCGGTGCGGAGACCACCTGCACCGGCACGTACCTCGTCACCCAGGCCGATCTCGACGCCGGCTCGATCGAGGACACGGCGACGGCAGCGGCGTTGGCTCCGGATGCCTCGATCGTGCGATCGGCGCCCTCGACGGCGCTCGTCGCGGCGGTGCAATCACCCGCGCTCACCCTGGTCAAGACCGCCGACGTGACGAGCGTGTCGGCCGAGGGCGATGCGATCGCCTACGCATTCGTCGTCGCCAACACCGGAACGGTGACGCTCACGGAGGTCGTGGTCGACGACGTGCCGGCCGCGCCCGCCGGCGAACTCACGACGGGGCCGGACTGCCCGGCCACGACGCTGGCCCCGGGCGAGGAGACGACGTGCACCGGCACCTACCTCGTCACCCGGGCCGACCTCGACGCCGGATCGATCGGGGACACCGCGACGGCGAGCGCGTCCGCACCCGACGGCACGCCGGCGGTGTCCGCCCCGTCATCGGCCGTCGTCGACGTCGAGCTCCCGGTCGTGCCGCCCGGCTCGGGCTCACCCGGGCAGGGGTCGCCTGCCTCGCCGCCGAGCGCCGTCGCGTCGACGGGATACGACATCGCACCCCCGATCCTCGGGGCGACGGCGCTCATCCTCGCCGGGATGGCGGTCGCCGCCGCGACCCGTCGTCGCCGGAGGTCCTAGGCCGGCGACCCGCCGCTCGCGGCCGGCACGGTGTCGACGTCGTCGGTCGCCGACGTGTCCTGCCTGCGCCCCGACCCGAGCGAGATCGTGGCAAGGAGCCCGACCGCGAGGAATCCGGCCGCCGTGAGCGCCGACGCCCGGGTGGCATCGCTGAACGCCTCGCGCGCCGCCTGCGCGGCCTCGGGCGACTGCGCTTCGATGGCCGGGATGGCCGCCCCGGCGCTGTCGACYAYGGCGTCGACGACCTGCTCGCGCTGCGGCTCGGGCACGAACGGCTCGAGCTCGTCGTCGAGGTTGGCGCCGAGCGAGGTGAACAGCACCGTGCCGAGGATGGCGATGCCGAGCGCCGACCCGAACTGGCGCGCGGTGCTCTGCGTGCCCGACGCCTGGCCGCTCTGCCCGACGGGCACGTCGGCGAGCACGACGCCGGTGAGCTGCGCGGTCGCGAGACCGACGCCGAACCCGTACACGAACAGGCCGATGACGATCTGCCACCACGGGGTGTCGACCGCGATGACGAACGCGATGACGACGAGGCCGGCGATCTCGAGCAGGATGCCCACGCGCACGGTCCACACGGGCGCGACCCGCTGGCCGAGGGTGCCCGCGACGCCGCTGGCGGCGAACGCGCCGATGGCGAGCCCGAGCAGCACGTAGCCGGTCTGCAGGGCGTCGTAGCCGAGCACGTTCTGCAGCCAGAGCGGCAGCGACAGGATGATGCCGAACTCGCCGAGCGACACGATGAGCGCCGCGATGTTGCCGTTGCGGAACGACGGGATGCGGAACAGCCCGAAGGGCAGCATCGGGTCCTGGCCGCGCCGTTGCCGGGCGAGGCCCCAGGCCACGAAGGCGGCGCCGCTCAGCACGGCGATCGCGAAGAGGAACGGCGTGGGCGAGATCGGGAGGGTCCACTCCCACTCGCCGAACATGAGCGGCGACTCGGTCTCCCACCACCCGTAGATGCGGCCCTCGATGAGGGCGAAGACGAGGCTCGCCGAGGTGATCACCGAGAGCACGGCGCCCACCGGGTCGAGGCGCATGGGGTGCGCGGCCCGCGACTCGGCGACGGTGAGCAGGGCGCCCACGATCGTGATGATGCCGAGCGGCACGTTGATGCCGAACGCCCACCGCCACGAGTAGTCCGTCGTGAGCCAGCCGCCGAGGAGCGGTCCGACCGCCGCCATGCCGCCGATCGTGGAGCCCCACACCGCGAAGGCGATGCCGCGCTCGCGCCCGTGGAAGTTCGCGTTGATGATCGACAGGGAGGTCGGCAGGATCATCGCGCCGCCGACGCCCTGCACGACCCGCGAGAGGATGAGCAGGTCGCCCGTCGGTGCGAGGGCTGCGGCGACGCTCGCGAGGCTGAAGATCGTGATGCCGATGACCATCATGCGTCGGCGGCCCACGCGGTCGGCGATGGTGCCGAACGTGAGCAGCAGGGCGGCGAACACGATGGTGTAGCTCTCCTGCACCCATTGCACCTGGGTGGACGTGATACCGAGGTCGTCGACGATCGAGGGGATCGCCACGTTCACGATCGTCGAGTCGACGATGATCAGCGCGACGGYGAGGCTGATGACGACCAGGCCGATCCAACGGCGTGCTGCGGATGCCACGTGCGCTCCGATCTCGTACGGGTGACTCGCTCACCCTAGGCCGGTGACGCGGCCGACGGCATCCATCCGAAGTTCGTCGCCGCAGCGATGGCGAGCGGCTGCAGGGGCGATCCGACCGATGCACGAAGGTTAGGCTAGCCTCACCAAAAAAGTGCCCCTGATCTGCGGAAAAGTCGGCGTCGGATGCTGCGGGCGACCGGTCGTCGGGGCTACCATCGCGGTATCGCACCGTCGCAATCGCCCTTGGAGGTCACCATGAGCATGACGCTCGACGATCTGCCCGCCGTCGCCGAGTGTTCGGTGTCCGGCTGCTCGTACAACGACCATTCGCACTGCCACGCCGCCGCGGTCACCATCGGCGGATCCGTCGGCGACGCGGAGTGCGCCACCTTCATCCCGCTCGGCACGAAGGGCGGACTCGACAAGGTGCTCTCGCACGTCGGCGCCTGCCAGCGGTCGGAGTGCGTGCACAATTCGTCGCTCGAGTGCACCGCGGCATCCGTTCGCGTCGGCCCGGGCGTCGACGACGCCGACTGCCTCACCTACGAGCCGGCCTGAGCCACCACGAACGCCCCGGCGCACCGCGATGAGCGGGCGCCGGGGCGTTCGTGCGCGAAGCGCGGTCGGTCGGGTCAGGCCGCCTGGGCGAGCGCGGAGCGCGCGTCGCGCACGCCCTTGAGGGCAGCGGCCCACGGCACGAGCTGGTCGAGCTGGGTCGCGAGCATGCCCTGGTGGTAGGCCGCGGGCGTGAACACGTGGTAGTTCTCGAAGTCGGTCATGAGCGAGAACGCGACCTGCTGGCGCACGTCGGCGACCTGCAGCTCGCCGAGGATGAGCCGGAGGTGCTCGGCCGCTCGGGTCCCGCCTGCCGCGCCGTAGCTGACGAGTCCGGCCGCCTTGTCGTTCCACTCGCCGTAGACGAAGTCGAGCGCGTTCTTGAGGGCGCCCGAGGTGGAGTGGTTGTACTCGGGCGTCACGAAGATGTAGCCGTCGAAGGAGTCGACCTTCTCGGCCCAGGCCTTCGTGTGGTCGTTGGCGTACTGACCGAGGCTGGGCGGCATGGCCTCATCGAGGTGGGGGAGCGCGAAGTCGGCGAGGTCGACGAGCTCGAACTCGGCGTCGGTGCGCGTGGAGGCGTGCTCGAGCACCCAGTTCGCGACCTGGTCGCCGACGCGGCCCGGACGCGTGCTGCCGATGATGATGCCGATCCTGACAGTGGACATGGTGTGTGTGCCTTCCCGATGAAGTAGTTGACGCGTCATCATAACCTTAATAGATGACACGTCAACCAATCTCCACTAGGCTGGGGGCATGTCCGAGGTGTCCGAGATCGATGCGACCGAGTGGCAGCTCTGGCACGACTTCGCCACGATGCACCGCGACCTCATGCGCGAGCTCGACCGGCGCCTGCAGCGCGATGCGGGCATCTCGCAGGGCGACTACGGCGTGATGCTCACGCTGTTCCAGGCGCCCGACCATCGCCTCCGTCCCGGCGAGCTCGGCGACGCGATCGCGTGGGAGAAGAGCCGCCTCTCGCACCAGCTCACCCGCATGGCCGCGCGCGGGCTCGTCGAGCGCGTCGAGTGCGACACCGACGGCCGCGGCTCGTGGGTCGTGCTCACCCGCGACGGCCGCCGGGCGCTGCTGGGCGCCATGCGCGATCATGCCTCGGCGATCCGCGGCCTCTTCCTCGACGTGCTCCAGCCCGACGAGAAGCGCATGATCGCCGACGTCGCCGCGCGGGTGAGCGAGCGGCTCGACGAGGAGCCGGCACGCGCGGCGAGGTGAGCCCCGCCGGGGGCTGAGCACACGCGGCGCGCTGCCGCGGCATCCGGATTCTGCCCTGAGCGGATCGGGCTGACGGCGGCGACGGCGCGCGATTAGCCTCGGCACATGGGCAAGGTCGTCGAGTTCCCGGGGGCGGTCGCCCCGCAGGCCACCAAGCCGCTCTGGCGGCACGTGCTCGGCGAGGTGCTCCGCGGCGAGCGCCTCGAGCAGGAGCGCATCCTGACCGAGGTCGCCGCCACGGCGGGCGTCTCGCCGCAGTACCTCTCCGAGATCGAGCGCGGGCGCAAGGAGCCGTCGTCCGAGATCCTCGGGTCGGTCGCCGACGCGCTCGGCCTCGAGCTCGTCGACGTGGTGCGCCGCGTGGGCGATCGGCTCGGGGCGCGGCTCGACGCCGAACGCCGTGAGGCCGCGCGGCGCGAGCGGCTCACCGTCGAGGCGTCCTACGCGTTCCGGGCGGACGCCGTGGCGCGGCATCCGCTGGACGTCGCCATCGTCGGACTGGGCCACACGGATGCCGCGGGCTCGGTGGTCGTGACGGGCGTCGGGCTCGCCGCGCCCGGCGACGTGTTCCTGCTCGCGGCGTAGCGCTTCCGCGGCACCTCCCGCGGCTCGCGCTCGCGTGCGCCCGCGAGCCTGCCCGAACGCCTGCACATTGGAGCAGGTCGCCGCCGCGGTCGCGAGCGACGATGGTGGGATGGGCCGCATCCGTCACCTGGAGCAGGGCCCGGAGGCGCAGGACGCAGCGGTGCCCGCCCCCACGGCCCACCGTGCGGAGGCGCCCGGGCTCGACACCGCCCGGTTGCGAGCCGAACCGGCCGGCATCGCGCGGGACGCGATGGCCAGGATGCAGGGCACGGTCGGCAACCGCGTGGCGCAGCGGGTGGTCGCCGGGGAGCAGCTCCGCGGGGTGCCGGCGGGGGCCGCGCCCGTGGTCAGCCGCGACGAGACGACCCGCACGGCGATCTCCGAGACGACCGACACCGGCAACACCTACACGCAGGACCTCATCCTCAACCGCACCCAGTCGAGCATCGAGATCACGCTCGGCATCAACTGGGTGCGTCACGGCACCTGGGCATCGGATGCCGCGTACGCCGCGTTCATCCGCCGTGTGAAGACCGCGGCGTACTCCTACCTCGACAACAAGTTCAAGGTCGTCTGCACGCCGAACTCGGCGGCCGCCGGGCCGGCGCCGATCGAGCTCCCGATCACGTTCCTCCTGTACGACCTCGACAGCGGCTACCAGATCGGCGTGCACGGCGGCGCCCCGGGCGGCGACAGCGCGATGGCGGCCGCCGGCGGCAACGTCTACGAGCTCGAGGGCAGCGGGGCGCCCGAGATCGACATCACCTACGCCCACGAGTTCGGCCACGCGGCGCTCGGCGTGAGCGACGAGTACTCGAACCCGGCGATCCCGGGCCGGGTGCTGACGAACGACCACAGCATCATGGCGAACTACTACGCTCAGGGCATCCCGCAGGCGAAGTTCAGGGCGCGCCACTTCCAGCACATCGTCACCGAGGTGGCGCGGGCGTTCGCCGGCTACACCTGTTCCCTGCGGGAGATGTGAGGAGGGGGCCGACATGATCCTGCGGTACCGGCGCGGACACGAGATGTCCGGCTACGTGACGCTCACCGTCGAGCCCGATGGCACCGCGACCTCGTCCCGTTCCGGTCGTGGCGACCTCGGGCGTCGTGAGGCGACCGGCGTGCTCACCCCCGCGCAGGCCGAGCGACTGTCGGACGCGGTCGAGGCCGCCGACCTCGCGCACCTCCGGGGATCGACGCGCCGCATCGGCGACGACGAGGTGCCCGTCACGGTGGAGCTGGGTGGCGGCGCCGAGCGGCACGAGCTGCGACTGTGGTCGGAGGACGCCGCCGCCAACCCGGCCTTCGTCGCGTTCGAGGCGACCGTGCGAGCCCTCGTCGACGAGCTGCTCGCGTCCTAGCGGGTGGCGGCCAGCGCCTGCGCCTCGAGCACGTGGTCGGCGAGGCCGTAGGCGACCGCGGCCGCCGCGGGCAGGATGAGGTCGCGGTCGGTGTCGTGGCGCAGCGTCTGCACGTCGCGCCCCGTGTCGGCCGCGAGCGCCGCCTCGAGCTCGGCCCGAACGCGCACCACCTCATCGGCGTGCAGGATGAGGTCGGGCACGGTGCCGCGTCCCTGCGTCGAGGGCTGGTGCAGCGTGACCTTGCCGTGCGGGAGGATCGCGCGCTGCCCCTTCGCGCCGCCCGCGAGCAGTACCGCGGCGGGGCCGCCGGCCTGCCCGACGCATGTCGTCGCGACATCCGGCCGGATGTGCTGCATCGTGTCGTACACCGCGAGGGCGGCCCCGGGCGATCCGCCGGGCGAGTTCAGGTACAGGCTGATCGGCGTCTCGCTCGACTCCGACGCGAGGTGCAGGAACTGCGCGATGAGCACGTTCGCGACGCCGTCGTCGATCTCGGTGCCGAGGTAGACGATGCGCTCCGAGAGCAGGCGGCTGTAGACGTCCATCGTGCGCTCGGCGTTGCCGCGCTTCTCGACGACGTAGGGGATCGTGTAGGAGCTCATGCCGGCACCCGCAGTCCGGTCATCTGGCGGGCGCTGCCGCCGTAGAGCTCCTCCGAGCCGTGCACCACCCGGTCGACGAAGCCGTACTCCACGGCCTGCTCGGCGGTGTACCAGCGGTCGCGCAACGAGTCCTGGGCGATGCGCTCGATCGGCTGCCCGGTGAGCTCGGCGGTGATGGCGAGCACCACGTCGCGCGTGTAGCGCAGGTCGTCGGCCTGCAGCTCCACGTCGACCGCCGTGCCGCCGATGCCCGACGAGCCCTGGTGCATGAGCACCCGCGCGTGCGGCAGGGCGTACCGCTTGCCGGGCGTGCCCGCCGTGAGCAGGAACTGGCCGGCGCTCGCCGCCCAGCCGACGGCGACGGTCGCCACGTCGTTCGGGATGGCACGCATCACGTCCATGATCGCGAGCATCGCGGGCACCGACCCGCCGGGGGAGTTGATCCAGAAGCGGATGTCGCGGCGCGGGTCGTCGGCGGCCAGGGTGAGCAGCTGCGCGATGATGCGGTTGCCGCCGGCCTGGTCGAGCTCGTCGCCGAGCACGATGATGCGCTCGTGGAACAGCCGTCGCGTGAGCTCGGCGTCGATCGGCTGGATCGGTGGGGTCTCGTATTCGCTCATGACCCCAGCCTGCGCCGGGGCCGGCGGCGGTGGGGCGGATGCCGCTCACGGCAGCGCTGCCCGCAGCAGCGCTGCCACCCCACCCCTTCGTGAGGACGGAATTCGCGGGTGGGCGACGCGGACGACCCGCAGATCCCGTCCTGTCGCGGCCGCGGGTCAGCCCGCGCGGGCGACGGCCGGGCCCTCGCTGAATTGGCATGACGTCGCAGTCAGCCGCTCGTCGGGGTCCAGGCGCGACAGCACGGCCCCGGCGATGGCGTAGAGCTGCTCGAGCTGATCGGGGGAGAGCGCGTCGAGCACGTTCGACCGCACCGTCTCGACGTGGCCGGGCGCGGCATCCGCGATGAGCTGCAGGCCGGCGTCGGTGATGGTGGCATTCGTGGCGCGACGGTCCTCGGGGCACGGGAACCGGCGGATGAGCCCGCGCTCCTCGAGCCGCCGCGCGACATGCGAGAGGCGGGGGAGGGTCGCGTTGGTTCGGGACGCGAGCTCGGTCATGCGCATGGTGCGATCGGATGCCGCGCCGAGCGACATGAGCACCCCGTACTCGAAGTGCGTGAGCCCGGCGTCGCGCAGCAGCTGGGCGTCGAGCGCACCGGGCAGCAGCTCGGTGAGCGCGACGAGACGCACCCAGGCGGCGGATTCCTCGGTGCTCAGCCATCTCGTCTCGCTCGTCATGACTCCATCCTACCGCATTGGTTGACGCGACAACTGATTGCCGCTAGGGTGATGGTTGTACCAACAAGTAACCGCGCCCGAAGGGCGCACGAGAGGACGACATGACCACCGTCAGCATCATCGGCAACGGCAACATGGGCAGCGCGATCGGGGCCATCGTGGCCGCCGGCGGCAACAGCGTCGAGGTCGTGGGCCGCGACGCGAGCGACCCCATCACCGGCGACATCGTGGTGCTCGCCGTGCCGCACTTCGCCATCGACGAGATCGTCGCGGCACGCGGGGCCGACCTCGCCGGACGGATCGTCGTGGACATCACGAACCCGCTGAACTTCGAGACCTTCGACTCGCTCGTCGTGCCGGCCGACGGCTCGCGCGCCAGTGAGCTGGCCAAGGCGCTGCCCGACTCGCGCGTGCTCAAGGCGTTCAACACCAACTTCGCCGCGACCCTCGCGCAGAAGACCATCGGCGGCCTGCCCACGACGGTGCTCATCGCCGGCGACGACGAGCTCGCCAAGCAGGCGCTCGCCGACGTCGTGCGGGCCGGCGGCCTCAACGCGGTCGACGCCGGCAGGCTCGCACGCGCCCGTGAGCTCGAGTCGCTCGGGTTCCTCCAGCTGACCGCCGCCGTCGGCGAGAAGATCGGCTGGACCGGCGGCTTCGCGCTCGTCGCGGCCTGACGCGCTACGCCCGCCCGCGGAGGTACACGAGCTGCGCTCGAACGGATGCCTCCGCGGCGGGCCGCACCGCGGCATCCGTGTCGACGTAGACGAGGTCGGTGACCTCGCCGACCGACGCGTCGGCGCCGAGCTTCGCGAGGGCACGGCGCACCTGCTCGAGGCGGTCGGCGCGGTGCACCAGGTAGTCGTCGCAGATCGAGCCGAGGTCGCGGAGCACCGGTCCGTGTCCGGGCAGCACGGCGACCATGCCGCGCACCGAGCCGGCGAGGGCCTTGAGCCGGCCGAGCGACTCCAGGTAGGGGCCGAGCGCCCCATCGGGATCGGCGATGATCGACGTGCCGCGGCCGAGGATGGTGTCGCCCGTGAGCACCGATCCGTGGTCGCCGTCGTCGGCGAGCACGAAGCACGCCGAGTCGGCCGTGTGCCCCGGGGTCCGCATGACCCCGATCTCGATGCCGGCGGCCTCGATCACCTCGGTGTCGATGAGCGGGGCGCGATCGATGCAGAACGCCGGATCGACCGCGGCGACCGGCGCGCCCACCCGGGCGGCGAACTCGGCCAGCGCCTCGCTGTGGTCGGGGTGGTGATGCGTGAGCAGCACGAGCTCGACCGGGCCGAACGACGCCAGGCGGTCGAGGTGCGACGCGATCGACGGGCCGGGATCGACCACGACCGTGCCCACGGCGCCCGGTGCCCGGAGCACGTACGAGTTGGTGCCGTCGAGCGTCATCGGCCCGGGATTGGGCGCGCGCACGAACGTCGCGAACGGCGACACGGCCTCGTCGTCGGGTCCGCGGAATCGAGGCAGTTGCATGCCCGAAGTGTATCCACCGCGGACGCGCGTCGGGCGGCGGGAATCGGTGCGCTCGCCGCGCGCGCGGCCTAGTCTGAAGGCATGAACACGGACCTTGAATCCCTCACCAACGATGAGGTCTCCGGCGCAGCGGCCACCGTCGTCCTGCTGCGCGACGGCGAACGCGGCGTCGAGGTGCTCCTCGCGGAGCGACCGCGCGACCGCGGCTCCTTCGCCGGCGCGTGGGTCTTTCCCGGCGGTGCCGTCGACGAGGCCGACGCCCTCGGCGGCTCGGTCGACACCGAGGACGCCGCCCGCCGCGCCGCCGTGCGCGAGACGCGCGAGGAGATCGGACTCGAGCTCGACCGCTACGACCTCGTGCCGTTCTCGCACTGGACGCCGCCGAAGAACTCGCCCAAGCAGCTCCGCACCACCTTCTTCGCCGTGCGCGTGCCCGACGGCGAGATCACTCCCGCCCCCGAGGAGGTCATGGCCGTCGAGTGGTTCCGACCCGTCGACGCGCTCGACCGGCACGCCGCCGGCTCGTTGACCCTGTGGCCGCCGACCTGGGTGACGCTGCACGGGCTGCAGCGCGCGGCATCCGTCGACGCCGCGCTCGCCGAGCTGCGCTCCGGCGACGTGAAGCCCTATGTCGCGCAGGTCAGCGACGACGGGCGCACGATCCTCTGGCAGGAGGACGACGAGCACGAGAGCCAGCAGCGGCGCCAGTCGTCGAACCCCGCCGTGCCCGACGAGGGGCCCGACGCCGAGGGCAACCAGCACCGGCTGGTGATGGACCGCCTGCCGTGGATCTACGTGAACACCATGGGAGCCGGGTTCTGACACGGTGAGCCCACAGCCCGTGATCGACGTCACGGTCGTCGGAAGCGGGCCGAACGGCCTCGTCGCGGCGGTCGTCGCGGCGCGGGCCGGGTTGTCGGTCCGGCTGCTCGAGGCCGAGTCGTCGATCGGCGGAGGCGTGCGCTCGGCCGGGCTGACGCTCCCCGGCTTCCGGCACGACGTCTGCTCGGCCGTGCACCCGGCCGCGCTCGCCTCACCGGTGTTCCGCAGGCTCGGCCTGCTCGACCGACTCGAGTGGATCGTGCCCGAGGCGTCATACGCGCACCCCCTCGACGGCGGCCGCGCGGGCATCGCCTGGCGCGACCTCGACCGCACCGTCGCCGGTCTCGGACGCGACGGACCGGCGTGGCGGTGGCTCATCGCGCCGCTCCTCGCCCGGCAGCGCGGGGTCGCCGAGTTCACGGGCTCGCAGCTGCTGCGCGTGCCGCGCGACCCGATCGCGACGGCGCGGTTCGGGCTGCGTGCGCTCGAGCAGGGCACGTCCCGGTGGGACGCCCGCTTCGCCGGCGACGTGGCGCCGGCGCTCCTCACCGGGGTGATGGCGCACGCCGCGGGCCGGCAGCCGTCGCTCGCCACGGCCGGCGCCGGACTGCTGCTCGCGATGCACGCGCACGGCGTGGGCTGGGGGCTGCCCAAGGGCGGCTCGCAGGTCATCGCCGACGCGCTCGCGAACGAGCTGCGCTCGCTCGGCGGTGAGATCGTGACGGATGCCCCGGTGCGCGCGCTCGGCGACGTGCACAGCCGCGTGGTGCTGCTCGACACCGCGCCCGAGCTGCTCCTCACTGCCGACCTGCCCGCGCGGTATGCCCGCGCCCTCGGGCGGTACCGCTACGGCTCGGGCGTCGCCAAGGTGGACTTCGCGCTCGACGGGCCGGTGCCGTGGACGAACCCCGAGGTCGGCCTCGCGCCCACCGTGCACCTCGGCGGATCGCGCGACGAGATCGCCGCGGCCGAGAACGCCGTGCAGCAGGGGCGCCAGCCCGGCGTGGACGACGGCGCGCCGCGGCATCCGTACG
>NZ_JBFUCL010000010.1:0-24471 GCF_056405255.1 Agromyces sp. P1_H4
CGTGGCGCTCGCCGCGGTGGCGGGCGCGATGGCGCAGATCCCGGCGATCGCGAGCGCCACGGCGCCCCCGGCGATGGTCTTCCTGAACGTCTTCATGGCAGTTCTCCGAATTCGTGATGGTGGGTACCGCAGTACGCCCCCAGGTGATCGCCGCATCTGCGCGCGCCGCGAGCCTATCCACGCCACGGATGCCGCGGGAATGGGGAGGACTGCCCTGCGGCGATCCGGCGCGTCTACGACGAGAGATGCAGCCTCTCCATGGGCGACGTGCTCGCGGTCGCCCTTTGAGGCAGCTTCCCGCGCGCTTCCGGCTTCCCGTTCGAACCAGCGCGACGCGCAGTCCGGGCGGACAGTGGTCGTGTGGCGACTGCCGCAGCTTCACTGCTCGAGGCGCCCTCCAGCCCCTCGACCTGTTCCCGCCGTTCGCACGGTTCGGCCGGTTCGGTCAGTTCCGTTCGGCCGACCACGCCGCACGCCGGAATCGCCCCTGTTTCCGAGGATCCGTTCCCCCATGGGTCCGTGCCGGTCATGCAGCGCCTGCAGTCGACAGCGGGCAATCGCGCGGTGGCACTCCAGCTGCAGCGTCGGAGCTGGTTGGACGGGCAGAGCAGTCGTCCCGTACCCGTCGACCAGACGCGCATGCCGTCCGATCCGGGCGAGCAGTTCGCCGCATCCGTGACGCGTCAGGTTCAGCGGCAGCATGCGCCGGCCGACGCCGGCCCGCCGGCGGGCGCACCGCCACAAGTCGGTCCTGCAGCGCAGCCCGCACCGCCCGCCACTGCGGCCGAGAACGCCGAGGTCGAGCTGCCCCAGGAAGGGTCGCTCCCCATCGTGTTCTCCGAGACGCCCCGCACGTGGAAGCTTGACACCGAGGAGCTGAACAAGCTCAAGATCGGCGCGGGCCAACTGAGCATCCCACCTGTCCCCGCGGCGAAATGGCTCTCCGTGGCCGGGCGTATCGGTGCAGAAGATGGTGGGAAGGTCGACGCCGGACTGACCTTGTCGCCGGTGAGGGGTGAGATCGCGGGTGCTCTCATCGCCGCCAAGCGGCCCTCCCACGCCACGGCCGGCATGATCGGGGCAGCGATCGGCGGCATCCATGGCGGACTGCTCGGTGGCGCCGTCGGACTTGTCGGTGGACTCCCGGGTGCGCTCTACGGTGCGAGGTGGGGCGCCGGCTTCGGCGGGGCACATTTCGGTAGGGCGGCCGAAGCGATCGCCGCGCGCTTCGACGGGCGCCTGAAGTTGACGGCGACGCTTCACGAAGGCGCAATTTCGGGTCATCTCTCGCTCCACTACGAGCCATTCCTCGGCCTTACTCTGAGTGCAACCGGGTTCAGCTGGCTCGCCGATCTCGACGCGAAGCTTCAGACGTGGATGGATCTGCGCCTGCGCCCGAGCGCCAGCCTGGCCGGCTCCCTTGTCGAGCTCGAGTTCGAGGGTGGGAAGCTGGTGCGAAGCCACTTCAGCGTGACTCCCCGACTCACCATGGCGATGAACTTCGCCGCGATGGCTCGACTGATGATCGCGCTTCGACTCTTGCCGTTCATGAACCGGGCGAGGTTCCCAGACGCTGGCGATGCGACCGTCGGTCCGGTCAGTGAGGTGCGACTCCTTCAGTCGGATCGCTTCCGGCTCTTCGACCTATCCACCTCTCGATCGTTGGTGGCGGCGCTGCGGTTGGTCAAGGGTTCCCCGCTCGAGCTCGAAGATTCCAAGCTCGGCATCGATGAAGCGACGAGCATGAAGGCGCTTGTTCCGGAGGCGATGGCCAAGGGCCAACCCCTGCCCAGTGGTGACGAACCGCCGACCCCCGGCTCTCCAGGCGCGGGACCGGTGGAAGCGGACTTCGCGCTCGCTCCCGGTGACGTCATCCTGGTGCGCTCGACCGCTCGACTGGGAGGCCGTCAAGGGTGGTTCCGGGGCGAAGTGCTGGGATTCGAGCGTCGATCGGCGACGCGAGCCGGCGATCCTGGAGAGACGTTGTTCTTGGTCTATCAGGTGCAGTTCCCAAACCAGACCGCCACCATCCGCACCAACGGAGCGGAAGCGCTGAACGACCTCAACATGGGCGATGCGGCAGTTCGGCTCAGGCGGTTCGCGGACCCTGTGCTGCGCGAATCGCTGGCGCCGTACCTGAACAATCCGCTCTTGCGGGTGGGCGCGAATGACGCCGGGTCCATTCCCGCCACTGGAGCGATTCCGTCCCAGCGTGAGCGTGACCTGATCCAGCCGATCGGCAATGCCGGCGGCTGCCATATCGGAACTGGTCACTCAACCGGCGGGCGGTCCTGGGTGGCGGACCACCAACGACCGACAGCTCTGGTCGATGCACGGGCACTCCTCGACCCGGGACCACAGCGGCTGTATCCGATGTGCCCCGCGGATTCATCTCGGCAGGGCGCGTTGGTGCGGAACATCCTGCGAATGTGGCTCGGCCGCGCTCCGTGAGCATTTCGGGCACGAGGCGTCGACGAAACCGGCGCAACCGGGCGTCGACACTGTCGGCGAAGTCATCCCCAAGGGGCGGCGCACGGCTCGGTCGGCGAGCCCTTGAGCACGCGACCGAGCAGCGGCGCCAGCGCCTTCGTGACCTCGAGCACTGCCTCGCCGGTTCCGCCGTCGCCGTTGCCGAGCATCGCGAAGACCGCGCCGGTCTCCGGGTAGTACGCCACGCTGGTGCCGTACCCGGGTTCGGCTCCCGCGTGCGAGACGCTCGTGACGCACCCGCTGTCGACGTCGTACTCGACGCCCGCACCGAGGCCGTAGCCCGCCCCGGAATTTCCGGGGACCGGCGCGAGATCCGCATACCGCGCGGCCTGCAGCTCGGGAGTGACGCCGGCACCCTCGCCGAGGGCCTCGCCCCACGCGTGGAGGTCGTCGAGGGTCGAGACCATGGCGCCGCCCGCCCAGCTCTCTCCGTTCGACCAGTCGACGGTGTCGACGGGCTCGCCGAGTTCGGGGCAGAAGAGCGAGTACCCGTGGGCCAGGGGAGCGGCGACCTGCCCGTCGGGAGCGAACCGGCTGCGGTCCATGCCGAACGGCTCGGTGATGCGGTCGCGGATGAGGGTCGCGAGGTCGGTGCCGGTGACCTGCTCGAGGATGCCGCCGAGGAGGAAGTAGTTCGTGTTGGCGTACTCGAATCCCTCGCCCGGCGCGAAGTCGGCGCGAGGCGTCGCCGCGCCGACCGCGATGAGTTCGTCGGACGTCGGAATGGCCTGCGGGGCGCTGCAGATGCGGTCGACCTGCGCCCGGCCGGACTCGCCGATGCCGCTCGACTGGTTCAGCAGCATCCGCACGGTGATGTTCGACGCCTCGGGGAAGTCGGGATACCACCGGTCGAGCGTGTCGTCGAGACTCACGTCGAATTCGGGCTCGCCGATCACCTGCAGCATGACCGTGCCCACGATGGTCTTGGTGATGCTGCCGATCTTCTGCTGGTTGTCGCGGCCCATCGGCTCGCCCGTCTCGACGTCGGCCGTGCCTCGCGCCGAGATCCATTCGTCCTCGCCGGGGATCCACATCCCGACGATCACGCCGGGTATTCCGGATGCCGCGAACCCGTCGTCGAGGGCCGTCTCGAGTTGGGCGCGAAGCGCGGGGTCGAGCGCGGTGCCGGATGCCGTGGGCTCGGCCGATTCGCTGACGCTCACGGGTGCGGCGACGCATCCGCTCAGCATCGCGATGACGGTCGCTGCGACCGCAGCCGCCGCGACGTTCGCCCACTCCATGTTCCGCATGACCAGCCCCTCGGCGTCGCGCGGGACGCAGTCGGATCGCGCTCGGCATAGACAACGAGGTCGTGACCATGCCGTGGCCCCTCGCTGAGGCTAGGGATCCGGATCGCGGGGCGGGAGCAGGTGCCCCCATCCGCGACCCTATGCCCCATCACCCGGTTGATCGGGATCTGGGCCGCCCCAGTGCGGGGGCCGAAGGAGTCGCCTCGGCAGGCCACAATGACCGTATGCACGAAGAGGTGCTCGTGAGCAAGATCGCCAACGCGCTGGTCGAAGACGTGAACGTCCACGTGACCGTGCCGGTGGTCTCGCTGTTCCGCTCCGCCTGGGGCGGTTTGTGGGTCGGCGGCCGGGTCACGCTCACCACGCGCACCGTCAGCTTCTCAGCGAACGGGATGAACCGTCTGATGCACTCGGGGACCCTCGACGTCAGCGTGCCGCTCGCGAAGGTCACCGATGTGAAGGTCCTCCGGGGACTCTTCACCAATATCGTGGCGATCACCACCCTCGAGACGGTGTTGAAGGTTCGCTGCTACGGCGCCGCGAGATTTGCGGAGGCAATACTGGCTGCGCGCAACCGGCTCGCCTGATCGGCGCTGGTCACGCCGCCCTCTCCTCGCGCAGCTCGAAGCGCGCCCGGCCGCCGAGTCGGGGAACCTGCGCCGGGTCAACGTGCGGTGGCGGGATGAACCACACCTCGTTCGGGCTCGGAAGGATCTGCCACCCCTCGCGGTGGATCATGTGGTGGCAGAAGCTGCAGAGCATCACCCCGTTCGAGAGGTCAGTCGGGCCCGCATGCCGTTCCCACCAGGCGATGTGGTGGGCTTCGACGTAGGCGATGTTCTGACCGCACGAGGCGCAGCCGCCGTCGCGCTCGCCGAGTGCGAGTCGTTGCGCCTTGCTGAACAGCCGGGCGGCCCGTCCGAGGTCGAGTGGGATGCTGTCGCCGCCGAGGACGGCGGGGACGAGTTCGGCGTCAGCCGCCATGCGACGGGCCGTCGCGGCGCAGACGGGCTGATCGAGGCCGTCGATCTGCGCGTGACCGAGTCCGCTGACCAGCGTGTCGAGGTCGACGCGAACGACCACCGTCGTCTTCGCGAGCGGCGTGAGCGTCTGCGCGCAGCCGAGCGTGTGCCGGGCGAGCGCCGCGAGCGCATCCGCCTGGATCTGCGGAATCGAACGTCGGTCATCCACGACAGCGGCGCCTTCGCCTACGCCATCGCCGTCGCCGGCCTGGCGTCGGCGCAGCACGTCGCTCACGAGCACCTCGATCGCCGTCTTCACCGGTGCGGCGCTCTCGGGGTCGAGGCGGGCGTGCAGGTGCACCATGCCGTGGCCGTCTTCGCGCATCGTCAGCGAACGCTCCATGCGGAGCTCGTCTTCTCGCGGCTCGACGCCGTCGGGGTCGAGCCGTGCCTCTGCTTCGCGAACGCCGCGAAGGAGCGTCTCGAGCGGCACCTGCACAGCCAGTGCGACGAGCGCCGCCTCGATGTGATCGACCCGACCCGCCTCCGCCCGTGCCGACGCGCGGTCGAGCATCGAGGTGATCGCGGATGCCGCCTCGATGCCGATCTTCGCGGCCGCCAGGGCAGCKGCCACGTGCGGATGCCGCGACGGGAGGCGCTCACCGCTGAAGGTCTGCCGTTGTGCGGTGACGCTGCCGACGGTGATCAGTCGTTGCGCATCGGCCCGCGACGCGCCGGTGGACGCGGCGATCAGTCGCGCCGGGTTGTGGAACCCCTGGGCCTTCGCCAACCCGATGTCGCCGAACTCGGGCCCAGATCGCTTCGTCACCTCGGCGGCGACCCTGGCCAGCACCGCGTCGATGTCGCGCCGGACCAGCGCCAGCGCATCGGTGACCCGCATGAGCCCGGTGTCGCTCATCTGCTCCACCTCGAGCTGCACGTCGCCACGCACGGCGCCCCCCGCCGGCATCGAGCCCGCCCACGCTTCGCCCAGCGCGGCGACATCGCGCTCGAGCGCGACGAGGCCGACCGCGCCCGGCGACGTCATCGACTGCGGCGCCGGCACCCGCGCAGCTGCCTGCGCTGACAGCGCCGGTGCCGGGTGCGACGGCGGGAACTCTTCCATGCTTCGATCATGCACCCACCCACCGACATCCGATCGCGTATGAAATCGCTCCTGACCAGCCATTAACCCTGTCAACAACTCCGCCCACCAGCCCCCTGTGGAGGACGAGTCGCAGCCCCGATCACCCGCGGGCACCCGCGCCTGCAGCGCCGCCGATGGGCAGTCGACGACAACGAACGTCGAGGTTGGCCCCAAAGCCAGGTAGACCCAGCGAGCACTCGACGCCCGTCGAGTCAAGCGGTCGCTTCGTCGCGGAGCGGCGCATAGGTTCGGATCCGGCTGCGCATCGACGTTCCAAGGAGGCAGTCATGACTCACCACCGCATCGTGATCATCGGCGGAGGCAACGCGGGACTCTCGGTCGCCGGGCGACTCCATCGGCACGGCGTCGGTGACGTGGTGGTGATCGAACCACGTGACCAGCATCGCTTCCAGCCGTTGTTCTCGCACGCGGCCGGTGGCGTCGCTCGCGCCAGCATGACGGTGCGGTCGCAGGCTTCCGTCATGCCCAAGGGCGTGGGGTGGATCCGGGAGGCCGTCGTGGATCTCGACCCCGACGACGACGCCGTCGTGCTCGCGTCGGGTCGTCGCGTCACGTACGACCACCTGATCGTGTGCCCCGGGATGCAGCTGGACTGGGACCGTGTCCCCGGCCTCACCGCCGCCCTGAGCACACCGTCGGTCGCATCGCACTACGAATTCGAGCTGGTGCCCAAGGCGTCTCGCCTCCTCCGCGACCTGCGCCGCGGAACCGCCGTCTTCACGCAGCCGCCGGGGCCGGCGAAGTGCGCCGGTGCGTCGCAGAAGCCCATGTACCTGGCGTGCGACTACTGGCGCGCGACTGGCGTGCTCAGTGACATCCGTGTCGTGATGATCGTGCCCGACCCAACCGTGTTCGGGATCCCGGAGATCGACCGGGAGCTCGAGCGGAAGATCGCCGAGTACGGCATCGAGCTTCGAACCGGAACCGAGCTGCGCTCGGTCGACGGAGCGAACCGCACCGCCGAGATCGGCCCCGTCGCTGTCGGCCCCGTCGGCGGCGGTGGAGCGAGCGAGCGCCTGCAGTACGACGTGCTGAATGCCGTGCCGCCCCAATCAGCTCCCGACTGGCTGAAGTCGACGAGCCTCCCGGCCGCCGGCGATTCCGGAGGGTTCGTCGAGGTCGACCCCGAGACGCTCCGCCACGTGCGCTACGACAACGTCTGGGCGCTCGGCGACGCTGCGGCGACTCGCAACTCCAAGTCGGGTGGCGCGCTGCGCAAGCAGACCAAGGTCCTCGCCGAGAACGTGCTGGCCGTGCTCGACGGGAAGGAGCCCGCGTCTCGCTACGACGGCTACACCGTCTGCCCGATCACGGTCGCGCGCTCCACGGTCGTCTTCGCCGAGTTCGACGACCAGTACCGGCTGAAGCCCACGATCCCGTTCTGGAAGTCGCTGTCTCGCGAGCGCCGCCTCTCGTGGCTCTTCGACCGGCACATCCTGCCCTGGGTGTACTGGCACATGATCCTCAAGGGACGCGCCTGAGCCCGCGCGTGTGTCTCGGCAGACCCGCGGATGCCCCGACGCGCCTGAGCACGATCTGGCCGTAGAGTCTGCCGCATGGACTGGAGCGTTGCCCTCTCGACGTTGATCGGCGTCAGCGCGCTGGTGGCGATCACCGCGATCGCGCTGCGGCTCTATGGCGTGAAGCAGTGGTACGCCGGAGCGTTCGCCATCCTGCGGGCCGCCGTGCAGCTCGCCGCCTTGAGTCTCGTGCTCTCGATCGTCATCGAGGAGCTTCTCTGGGTCTGGCTGGCGCTGGGTGTGATGCTGCTGGCCGCGATCCTCACGGCCGGCCGCCGCCTGCACGCCGACTGGCGGATGCTGCTGACGATCGCGGGGGTCATGGCAGGTTCCGCCATCGTGACGCTCGCGGTCATCTTCGTGTCGGGGGCGGTGCAGCTGACGCCGCAGTACGTCCTCGCGATCGGCGGAATCGTCGTGGGCAACACGATGACGATCACCACGCTGACGGGGCGACACCACCACTCGTCCGTCGTGGCACGTCGCGACGAGGTCGAGGGTTGGCTTGCGCTCGGGGCAACGCCGCGGCAATCCACCATCGATATCGCCCGCATCGCCGTGCGTGAAGCGCTCATCCCCTCAGTCGACCAGACGCGAACGACCGGTCTCGTGGTGCTGCCGGGCGCCTTCGTCGGCGCGGTGTTCGCCGGCGCATCACCGATCGAGGCCGGTCGTTTCCAACTGATCGTGCTCGCGGGAATTCTCTGCGCCGGTGCCCTGGTCGCCGTGGGCCTCAGTGAGTCGATGAGCCGGTCGACGACGGTGCCGACGCAACATACGCAATAGACGCAATAGACGCAATCGGGACCAGCCGGATGCCGCGGCCTCCCGCTCAGCCGCTGACCCGCAGGTCCTTCCACCCGAACCCGCCGGGCTCGGGCAGCGACTCCCGAATCTGCTCGGCCGTGAACCTGCGCCGCGGGCGAAGGTCGTCGGGCACGGATGCCGCGGGCGGCGCGGCATCCGTCACGCCCTCGGCCAGCATGCGCACCTGCGCCTTCGCGACGAGCGGCACCTTCATGGTCCACTCGGTCACCTGCGCGAGCGCGTACTGCGCCCACACCGGCCACGGCACGACGACCACGCGACGGCCGACGACGGATGCCACGCGCCGCACCGCCGTCGACAGCAGCAGCTGCTCGGCGCCGACGACCGCGACGGTCGCCCGGGGCATCCGGCCGTCGATCGCGGCGACGAGGATGTCGGTCAGGTCGTCGATCGGGATGGGCCGGATGGGCTTCTCGCGGAAGCCGACGGTCGCGAACACCGGCAAGGTCTGCACGGTGTGGCTGAGGTGGTCGATGAGGTGGTCGCCGCGGCCGTAGATCATGCCGGCCTTGAGGATCGTGTAGTCGAGTCCCGAGTCGCGGACGAGCTCCTCGGCCGCCCACTTCGACTCGTGGTACGGCGATCCGCAGTCGGGCCGCGCCCGCAGGAAGCTCAGCATGATGACCTTGCGCACTCCGGCCTGCTTGGCCGCCTCGATCACGTTCGCGGTGCCCTMGATGTGCACGCGCCGGTAGGTCTGGCCGCCGATCTCGCGGTTGATGCCCGCGCAGTGCGCCACGACCTCGCACCCCGCGAAGGCCCGCGTCAGCGCGTCGACGTCACCGGTGTCGACGCCGGTGCGTCGAGAGATGATGACGGATGCCGCGGGCCCGAGCCGCTCGGCCAGGTGGCGTCCGACGAAGCCGGTGCCGCCGGTGATCGCGGTGCGAGGGTGCTGGGTCACGTCGTGAGTCTAGGGGCGCGGTCGCAGACCGCCCGGAGCACTCAGTGCACGTGGGTGAGCTTCTTCGGATTCCCGATGCCGTGGATGGCCGAGATCCGGTCGTCGGCGAACTCGAGCGCGAGCACGGCGATGACGCGACCCCGCCGGCGAACGACGATCCCGGGCTCGGCGTTCACCTCCGCGGCCTCGAAGTCGAGACCAAGCCCGCCGACCGCGGCGAAGAACTGCCGGGCGACCGTCGCGGCGCCGACGACGACCTCGGTCGTGGCGTCGGGGAAGGTGCCGCCGGAGTCGAAGTGGCCCGAGACATCCTCCGCAAGCACTGCGACCAGCCCGGCGAGGTCACCGTCGGACGCCGCCGCCGCGAATCGCTCCGACAGTCGTCGGGCAGCGGCGGGATCGATGGAGAACCGGGCCACGCCCTGCGCAGCGATCCGCTTCCGCGCGCGTGACGCGGACTGGCGCGCGCTCGCCGGGCTCACGCCGAGGACGTCGGCGATGCGGTCGAAGTCGAGGTCGAAGACGTCGTGGAGGAGGAACGCCGTGCGCTCCGCGGGCGTGAGTTGTTCGAGCACGACGAGCAGCGCCATCCGCACCGAGTCGTCGAGTGTGACGCGGTCCTCGGGAAGCGTCCGCTCGTCGGTGACGATCGGTTCGGGCAGCCAGGGCCCGACGTAGGCGCGACGGGAGTGCTCGTGCGCGCGAAGCCGGTCGATCGCGAGCCGGGACGCGACCGTGATCAGCCACGCGCGCGGTTCGTCGAGCGGCTCCGCGTCGGGCTCGTCGCTGCGGGCGAGCAGCCGGAGGTACGTCTCCTGGGTGACATCCTCCGCCTCGGCGACAGATCCGAGCGCTCGGTAGGCGACGTCGCGGACGACGTGGCGGTGCGCGGTCCACAGGTCAGCGAAATCGGTCATGACAAGAAGACGATCCACCCGGGTTGAATGTGACGCAAGCACGGATTGCCAAGCGCGGATGTCGCTGTCGGATGTCACATCCGCCGCTGCTCATCCGTTCCCCCTGTATGAACGAGATCTCTGAACAGTCCCGACCACCCGAGGCGCGCGTCGGCGGTGGGCCGCCGCGCCGTCTGRCGAACGCGACTGCACCGGTCGCGCGGGCCCTGGCAGGTCGCCGCTGGGTGCCGCTCTGGGCGCTCGTTCGCCATCGCGGACGTCGCAGCGGCACCGCCTACGAGACCCCGATCGCGGTGGTGCCGACGGCGGATGCGTCCATCGTGATGATCGGCCTGCCGTGGGGCGCGAAGACCAACTGGGCGCGGAACGTCGTGGCGGCGGGCGGGGCGTCGCTTCGGTGGAAGGGGCGTGACGTCGAGCTCGGACATCCACGAATCGTCGACGGCGCGGCGGCGGAGCGGCTCGCGAAGGCGCCGTTCCGGCCCGTGCTCAAGCGATTCCCCGCGGCCATCGTGCTCGATCGCCGGTGAACGTGGAGCTGTGGTGAGTGCCGATCACCCGCGCCCGCGCCGCCCGAACATCCCGCCGAACACCGCGTGCAGCAGCGGGATCACCGACACGATCATCAGCGCCACGCCCCACACCGGCTCGTCGAGCCGGAGCAGGATGCCGCCGATGAAGAGGCCGACGAAGACGACCGCCGAGACGATCCGGCCGGCGGTGCGCTCGAGCTTCGCCAGGCGCCGCTCGATCCGCGGCGAGTTCGCGACGAGGCGCTTTGCCAGATCGAACTACTCGTCGAGGAACCTGACGTCGACTCCGAGCGAGTTGAACATCCCGGTCAGCATGGCCTTGGTGTTGTCGACCGCACGTTGCTGCAACTCCGACTCGCCGGCTGCGGCTGCCAGCTTCGTCTCGGCGAGCGCGAAATACTTCGCCTGCTGAGGGGTCTCCATCGCGTCGGCGATCCGGTCGAGAACACCACGGTCCTGGGCGAATACGTAGGTCCGATCGTGATCGAGGTTGGGCTTGTCGAGTTGCGCATCCGGTAGCCGGACCGTCACCGATTTGCCGTCATCTGACAGCGTCAGGTCGGTGACGGCGAGGCTCGACAGATCGACATATGCGTCGACAGTGCCCGCCGCCACGAGCAGCGTCCGTCGTCCGGTAATAAGATCAGGCAGCCAATCCGCGCCATCCTCGTCCTTGTCGACCACCACCTCGAAGTTGCCGACCGCGGCGTGGTATTCGCTGATGTCGGTGATCGACTTCAGCAGAACCGGTTGGCTCCTATCGGTCTGGTTCATCGGGTACAGGCTGACCCCCAGCGCGCTGGCCACGCCGAGCCCGATCACCGCCATGAGCGCGCCACCCACCCAAGGGGCGATGCTCTTCAGAAGTACTGTCATGATCGGACCCTCCGAGTGAGATGCCGCGGTGCATTCGAACATCGATGTCGAATGACTTGCCCTGCGTAGCAAGAGATGATGCTGGGAACTGTGATGGCGGTCGTGCACAGGCGAGCAGGCCGTTGGACACGGATGCCGCGGGCGATTCGTCACGGCCGAAGCCACTGACTGACGGCGACCTGCTCAGGCCGAGGTGCTCATGAGTTCAGCGCGGCTTCGTATGCGTGTGCAGCCTCGTCGATCTCCCACCGTTCTACGTACGAGTCCTCGGGGATGAGGTACGGGCGGTCGTAGGAGGCGCCGTTGGTGCACATGTAGTCGTCGTGCCAGTCGTCGTTCATGGTCGGATCCCAGTAGCATCCCCACGCCTCGACAGGGTCGCTGTACTCGGCGGGCGGAGCCTCGGCGGGTGGGTCGGGTACGGCCTCAACGGGCTCGAGGTTGGGCTGTTCGTAATTATCGAGGCCTTCGGTGCTCGTGCATCCGGCGAGGAGGTAGACCGAGGCGACGGCGAGAATGACGGTGACGATGGGCTGTTTCACGATTGGCTCTCGGGGCTCTGTCCGACCGCATCCTCGTCCTGGGTAGGCGACCCGGTCGGCTGCACGTCGCGCTTCTTCGACTTGAACAGACCCGCGACGCTCCCGCCCACACCCTTCACGGTCGTGAGCGCCCGCGGCTCGTCGGGGATCCCGTCCCCGTCGATGTCGACGCTCCGGAACGCGCGCGTGACGTTGCCGGTAKCGCTCGCGACGCTGCCTCCCACTGTCCCCGCGGTGTTGGCAATCCAGCCTCCCGTCGCCGTCGCGGCGTCCTCGAGGGCGGCGAGAGCACGGTTTGGCTCGGCGTCGAGGTCGCTGGTGGCGGAAGTTCCCTTGATGGCACTGGTCAGGTGCGCCGGGAACAGCTCCGGCGCATCCGCGAACGCCACCCGGGCGGCGTTGATGACCTCGCGACCGAAAGCGAAGCGCGTTACACCGCCTGCCAATGCGGCGACTCCGTATTCGACCGTTGCCTGCTGCTTCCCGCTGAGGTTCTCGCGCACGGCGTCCAGCTGGCCTGTCTGGATGGTTCGCACCAGGCTCTGCGCCGCCCCTCCAGGGAGCGTGTCCGCGAGTGTGTTCGCCCAATGCGACCAGTCCGTGCGGCCAGCGGCGACTCGGTGGCCGACATCAACGACGCCTCCCGCAGACACTGTCGCGATGTCCGTGGCCATCATCGCGATCTGCTGCTGGCTGACGCGTTCGTTCGTCAGACCGTAGACAAGTGCGTGAGCCTGAGCCTGGTCGAGCTCCATTCCGTGGATGTCGGCGATTGCGAGGCCGAAGATCGCGGTGATCTCGAACTGCAACTGCTCATCGCCCGCGGGTAGGAGGCCTGCGACATGTTGAGCCCCGCTCTTCGCAGCACCCAGCGCCACGCCCTTTGCGGCTACTTTCACGGCAGACTTCGCAGCCTCTTTGCCAGCCTTCTTCGCCGCCCGTTGGCTCGCGCTCTTGACGCCAGCTGTTGCAGGCCCGGCGATGGGAATCATCGCGATCGCGACATCAGCCGCGATCGCGCCTGCCGCGATGACTGCACCTGCGGTCGTTATCGCGGTGGCGTAGCTTCGCTCGAGCATCCGGATCACTTCGGCGGGAGTCGCGTCTGGATGCCGGCGGCGAAGGCGCAAGACATATTTGCGGGCGATCGAATGACGCGCGCTAACGGCCTTCGCGATATCACGCGTGGCGGTCTCGTCGTTGAGCTCCGCTTCCAGCGTGATGGCCTCGATGGGTGCGAGTTCAGTCCCAGTGGCAGGTGCGATTTCGGGCAGAGTCGTGGTCATCGACGTCGGGTCTCTCTTGTGAGGGGGTGGCTGACTGGCTGTTTCGGCGTCTACGACGGTCCCACGCCCATGATGGCGGTTGCGACGCCCACTTCGCGCCGCCCGGGCGGCACTCGCCCCAGAACTGGGGGCACGAACGTCCTCAGCCGCAGATCGACAGGTCGCGCTGCCGAACCCGCGCGATCCCGGCAGTGCGGTGCAGATCTGTACGGCGGTGAACGTGGCGAGGAGCAGGTCGTGCGGCATCGATGCCGCGGCCGGCTCGGCATCCGTCACGGCCGCGGCGAGCCTGCAACCTGCACCATGGCGACGGTCCCTACGACGATACTGAGACCGCCCTCGCCGGTGGTTCGATGCCCGCTGGAACTCGTTGTAGTTGAGCGGCGTCGGCTCGCGGGCGATGGATCACGTTGCAGCAGAGGCTTGGAGGCTTCGGATGGACGGATGGATCGCTCTCGCAGCGGGTCTGATCGGCGCTCTCATTGGTGGGGCAGCTGCACTTGCCGGCAGCCTCATCGCATCGAGGGACACAAAGCAGGCCCGCGCTCAAAATGCGCTGAAAGCTGCAAGAGATGAACGGATGGCTGCGTACGCTCAGCTCCTCACCGCCGCCCGGAAACTGCGTTACCTCGCTCGAGGCGAATCCGTCGGCGGCTGGACGGAAGAAGAGATCAAGACCGAACTGTCGACCGCGCAGTACGTGATCGAGATGCTTGCTCCGAAGGAAATGATTGCGCTGGGCGAAGCGGTACGCGGAAAGACACTCGTCTACTCAGGAGCGAAGGACAAGAGTAAGGACGAGGTCGAACGCGCCGAGCTTCGGGAGGTGGCGCGTGCGGCGGTAGACGCATTCACGGCGGGCGCGAGGACCGACCTGCGGCTCGAGTCCGGGTATTGAGGGTGGTAGATCGCTTCTGTGATCTCGCATCAACGGTGGTGACGGCGAAGCCCTAGAGCGCGCCTGCTGGAGATCACCCGCGCCCGCGTCGCGCGAACACCCCGCCGAACATGGCGTGCAGCAGCGGGATCACCGACACGACCATGAGTGCGACGCCCACACCGGCTCGTYGAGGCGGAGCAGGATGCTGCCGATGAAGAGGCCGACGAAGACGACCGCCGAGACGATCCGGCCGGCCGTGCGCTCGAGCTTCGCGAGGCGCCGCTCGATGAGCGGGGAGTTGGCGACGAGGCGTCCCTCCTCGACGCGGTCCACGATGGCACCGAAGCGCTGCGGCATCTGTGTCACGCCTCGTGGCGCTTCCGAAGCTCGAAACGAACAACATCGATCGCAATTTCTGATCAGCCGACCTCCGAGATGTGTGGCATCGGCGTCGCCGCTCGATTCCGGCCGGTGACCGTGCCGCCCGGAAGCGGACGCCGGGGACCGTGAACAAGAGCGCCGGACGGGAGCGGACGCCGCCATTTGGCGACCATAGGACCGGTCAGGGGAGACCTCGGAGGAATCCAGTCGAGGCCGAGCGACGAAACTGAGAAAACCTTGCGTGCGATCGCATCTCAGAGGAGACTCCGTGAGCAACGCGGTCGACGAGCTCCGCTACATCCGCGCGAYCCCTCAAAGGAGTGACTATGACCCGACATGGACTCACTGAGACCGAGTGGGACAATGTGGTCTTCGTACCGCTCGTGGTCCTCTACGCGGTCGCCTATGCAGACGGGAAGTTCTCGTATCCCGAAGCGAACGTGTTCGGCAGCAGCGCGAAGAGCATCGCGAAGGCGCCGTTCCGCCCGCAAGACGCCTTCACGCGCGACGTCATGGCCGCTGCGAACGAACCCTCGACAATCCCGAAGCTTGAATCGGCGATGGCGGCGGGGATGGACTTCGCGACGATCCTCGAACAGGCTCGCGGCGCCATCGAGGCAAAAGTGGATCCGGCTCAAGCCGAGGTCTTCCGCAACACGATGGTGCAGCTCGCGAAGAACATCGCCGAGGTGATGCCGATCTTCGGAACAAGCGTTACTCGTGAGGAACGCGAGGTGATCGAAATGATTGCCGCCGCGCTCGCGGTTCGCAAGGTGAGCCAGCCGTTCACGCCCTTCGCCAACGATCCCTGACGCTCGTAGCGGTCATCCAAAGAGCCCGGAGATGCGAGGCATCCATTCGCTCGTCCAGATCAGGGCTGCCTTTTGGGAGCGCAGATACTCCTTGCCAAACAGCCGCGTGAAGCTCGCGGTCGATGGCTTCGCGGTCATCACCTCGCGCGCAGCCGCGAAGCTGGCCTCCAATAAAGACGAGTACCCGTCCCGTAACCGAGGCGTTCGAAGAAATTCGCGCGCACTCTCCTGAGTGACGACATCCGGCGGAGCGATATTCCCCACCGACAGCGACATGCACCACTTCGGATTCATGTCGTCGGGATCGATCACCCGATCCAGACCAGGGGCGCCGTACCTCTCCTCGCGGGCGTTGTCCATGAGGTAGCCGACGGTCGGATAGGTAGCCCAGAGGAATTGGTGCCAATCGGCGGCACGGACTTCGTCGGTAAGAAGCGGAATCCACCCGTCGAGCTCGTTTCCCCAGCACGCGTGAATGGTCATCGAGTTGGGAATCGGTCCGGGCGTCAAGTAGAGGTACGTGGTGCCGGCGGGTTCTTCCGAAACTGTGGTGAGAGCCAGGTACGACGGCGTTGCGAAGAACTCCGTTCCGGCTGTGCCGGTCGCCGTCGCATCGAAGAAGAACCTCATGGTGACTCCGTACCGAGCCCGAACCCCTGGGCGCCTATTCTTGCGCGCCTCAACGAGGAGGACCAGTCCCCTTTTCGGGCCTGGGGCGAGCCCCCTCAGCCGCGCCCGCGCCGCCCGAACATCCCGCCGAACACGGCGTGCAGCAGCGGGATCGCCGACACCACCATCAGCGCGACGCCCCACACCGGCTCGTCGAGGCGCAGCAGGATGCCGCCGATAAAGAGGCCGACGAAGACGACCGCCGAGACGATCCGGCCGGCCGTGCGCTCGAGCTTCGCGAGGCGCCGCTCGATGCGTGGGGAGTTGGCGACGAGGCGTCCCTCCTCGATGCGGTCCGCGAGGGCATCGAAGCGCTGCGGCATCCGTGCGACAGTCGTGGCGAAGGTGAGCGCCTCCTTGCCGAGCGCCTGCACGATGTTGCCGCGCTCGTCGCGCAGGAGCTTGCCGGCGTAGGGCTCGACCGCGTCCCACATGTTGAAGTCGGGGTCGAGCGAGCTGCAGAGGCCCGACGTCAGCGACATCGCCCGGATGATGAGCAGGAAGTTCTCGGGCAGCTGGAACGGCAGCGCCCGCATCACCTCGCCGAACTCGATCGCGAAGCTGCGCAGCTCGCGCTCGTCGATCTGCCGCACCTCGGCGAGGCCCATGCCCCCGAAGCGCGCGAACAGCTCGGACATCGCCCGCTCGAGTTCCTCGGTGTCGGCCGACGGCAGCAGGATGCCGACGCCACGGATGCTGTCGACCAGGCGCTTGCCGTCACGCGCGGCGACCGCGAGCAACAGCTGCTGCAGTCCGCGGCGCAGCGTGTCGGGCACCTCGCCCATCATGCCGAAGTCGATGAAGGTGAGCCGCCAGTCGAGGGAGGAGGGGGAGCCAGCGGATGCCGCGGCGGAGGCTGTGGGGGATGACGCCCGCGTCGCGGCATCCGGTGCCCACGCGGCATCCGACAACTGCTCGACCGGCGTGACGAAGATGTTGCCGGGGTGCGGGTCGGCGTGGAAGAAGCCGTCGCGGAAGAGCTGGTCGAACATGACGGCCGCGAACTGCTTCGCGACCGCCTTCGGGTCGATGCCCGCCGCCAGCAGGGCCTCGCGGTCGTTGATCTTGATCGCCGTCACATCGGCGAGCGTCAGCACGCGGCGCGTCGTGCGCTCCCAGACGACTTCGGGCGCGGCGACGCGCGGGTCGCCGGCGAAGCTCGCGGCGAACCGCTCGGCGTTGCCCGCCTCCTGCAGGTAGTCGATCTCCTGCAGGCTCGTGACGGCGAACTCCTCGACGAGCGAGGGGAGGTCGACGTGGTTCGCGACGAATCGCACGCGGCTGAGCCACCCGGCGACGCGGCGCAGCGCCGACAGGTCGACGTCGACGATCGTCTCGATGCCCGGTCGCTGCACCTTGACGACGGCCTCGTCGTATCCCATGTCGGCGGCGTCGATCGGTGCGAGCGTGGCGCGGTGCGCCTGACCGAGGGATGCCGCGGCGAGCGGTTCGGGGTCGAACGACGTGTACGCCTGCTCGAGTGGCACGCCCAGCTCGGCGCTCGCGAGGCGCCGGATCGCGTCGAACGGCACGGGCGGCACTTCGTCCTGGAGGCCGGCGAGCTCCTTCGTGATCTCGGGCGGCAGGATGTCGAGCCGCGACGAGAGGTACTGGCCGACCTTGATCATGAGGCCGCCGAGGTCGACCGCGAGCACGTGGAAGCGCTGGGCGATGCGGGTCAGCCGCGCCTCCCGCCCGCGCGCGGCGACCTTCGCCAGGCCGAAGCGCGGCAGCACGAGCTCGTACCACCACGTCTGCACGATGTATCGCGCGGCGAACCGCAGGATCCGCCGGTAGCGGGCACGCGTGTTGCCGACATCGGGCGTCGGGTCCCCAGGACCCCGACGTGCCGAGGCCACCGAGGTCAGTCCTGCGCGAGGATCGAGTAGAGACGACGACGCGCCTCGTCGAGCGCCTCGACCGCCTGCTTGACCTGCTCGGGAGTGCCCGTGCGCTGCACCTGCGCCGCCGCCTGTGCGAGCTCGATGCCGGCCTTCGGAAGCGCCCCCATGCTGCCGGATTCGCGCGAGCTTGAGGTCTTCCACGGCGCGTCACGATCAGCGGATGCCTCGACCTCGACCCGTCCCGCCTCGGTGAGCGAGTACGTCTTGCGGCCGTTCGACTCCTCGGCGCTGATGAGCCCCTCGTCGGCGAGCAGCTGCAGCGTCGGATACACCGAGCCCGCGCTCGGCTTCCACGCGCCGCCGCTGCGCTCGGCGATCTCGCTGATGATCTGGTAGCCGTGCATCGGCTTCTCGGCGAGGAGCGAGAGCACCGCCGCGCGAACGTCGCCGCGGCCCATGCGCGGTGCGACCTTCTGCTCGAACATGCCGCGGAGTTGCTCCATGGCCTCCCACAGATTCGGCCCGGAGCGGCCCTGCCCCCACCCGCCTGAGCCGCCGGTGAAGTTGTCGCCCATGTACGAAGCGCTCATGATGTCCTCCCTGAACCGGGCGGTCGCCCGGTCTCGACGATATATCAACGATATATCGTTGGCGTGAATCGGGGTAGACCCCGATCCGTGCGTGTGCCCCGCCTTGGGCACTTCTGCTGACCCGCAGAACTCGGCGATCAGCGCATCTGACCCTGGTAACAAGACCCAGCTCATGAGTCCACTCAGACGTTTATGGCCACATAAAGTATTCGCCCCCACCGGCGCCGACACCGCGCGCTACGCCGGTCCGACGAAGAGCTCTTGGCGCTGCACGGCTTCTTGCGTCAGTGGTGATTAGCCCAGCCGGCGGTCTGACATCACCTGATGGCCTTCTGGCATGATCTCCATGTGCAGTCAATGGAGTCGGAGACAATCACGTGGTCTAGCTTCGTTTATCCGATCCATCATGCCGAGCACGCAAAGCTCGATCGCAAGCAGCGGCAAGCAGTGCGGCATTACGCGGAGATGGTGCAGAGGCTCGTCAAGAAGCGAGACCAATATCGATCGCGGGTAGCGAGTATCCCGAGAAGCGGCTTGGGTATTTCGCTTCAGCCCAATGCAGAAATGCAGGAAGACCTCTTCGAGATCGCTCACGGATTCTTTGAACACCTCTACTCCACCCTTGGCGCACTTGCGTCGGTTCACGGGCGCATCAAGGTCTTCGGCGTAGACCCGCCGATAAGCAGTGTCGAGAAATTCCTTGCGTGGTGGGCAAGTCGACCGAACTTCTGGAAGCAGGAGCAAGCTGTGTCGCTTCTTCTTGAGGCCCGCAACTTTCGAACCCTCCTGGCGCACCCCCAGCAGCAGGTGGTCTTCGACTGGGGCACTCGGACACTCGTGGAAATGAGGACGGTCGCAGTCGTGCTTCACGGCGAAGCTAGTTCAAAGGGGGCAATTCCGACAGGTGCCGTTCTGGATTCAATCGATCAAAGCGAGTGGGTGTTCCAGGCTCCTGACATGAGCGTTGTACTCGACGCGCTCCTTACCCTTACCTCGGTGACGTTTCATCGAATGGCCGGTGCATTCCCGTTGACGTCGGAAGAGGAGACGTGCACTTGGGAAGCAGATGGGTTCGGCTCAGCACCTGCAATTGCTCTTCAGAAGTTAATCGCCGAAGCTGTAGGCCAAGATCCCGTAGCTCCTCACGCCGACTTCCCATCAGCCCGAATCCGACCAGCAGGCCTCATCAGGTAGTCGACGAATGCGCCGGGCTGTCGTAGCGATTCGCTGAAGAGGTCCGATTGCTAGCCGCCAGATCGTTGATCTACGAGCAACCGGCGCCCTGAGCGTGATGTAAGTCTCGCGACCCGCGGTGGTGCCATCCGAACCCGCGGGCAGGGCTACCCGTCGCAAATCAGCTACGCCTAAAACGGGACTCAGGAGCAGGTCGTGGGGCAGTGATGCCTCGGGCAACGCAGCATTCGTCACACCTCGGCGAGCGGGGGTTTCGTGACGCGTGACATATTCATGGCCCCACGGCGTCACCTTGGTTAGTGCTCGCTCAATCGGCCCTGGCGCCACCCGAATGCCACGCGCCGCACGGCCTTGGAAGGCGGTGGCTGCTATGACACATCAATATGTTCGTCAGCTTCGACAATCCCGGCCATTTCGGGCAACGCCTCGCGGTCTAGCGTGAGAATTTCTCCAAGGACGATGTACGTACTCAGAAAGAGATATCGGGCCTCGTGACCAGTAACTACATCGGTCTTGTGTACGGCGGCGGAAATTCGATCGTAGACGTGGTTCAAATTGTTGCCGATTCGCGCTGCGCGCCCCCCTGAAACTCCACGCTCGTGAATATATGCGTTGAGGCGGTTCTTCACCTTGTCCGCTTTGACCTCCAACAGGCGCCCACCACCCACGTCGTAGGGTTCGTCTCGAGCGACAAACACATGATCAGCTACAGCGTCGATGAGTTGGCGGCAGGTTGTCATGGCTTGGCTGATAGCGGTCGAGTCATTGGTCCCCAACCGTTCAGCCACGCTATCGATCGCCTTCAATGCGTCTCCAGTCATCCCTGACAGGCGACCATCGACGGCTGCGCGCGATTGCTCGAAAAGCGTCGCCTGCAGCTCACTGAACTTCAACTCGGCGTAGGTTTCCGCGGCGAACTGGTAGATCTGCGCATCTACAGCGCTCAATACCTGCCCCAGGCTGGCGATCAACTTGGAAGAAGTATTGATCTGCTGGGCGCGATTGCTCATCGCCAGAGCGACGTAATCGCCCGAGAGACTAGCTTGAGCTGAGTGTCCGACCAGTGCGGTTTGCGTCGCGTCTCGTGTCGACTCGATATGCGCAGAAGAGCTCCAATAGCCCTTATCGTTTGCCCTGTCTGTCCACCGCTTGGTGAGCGACATCCAGCGGCGCCCCGCGTCATCGCCAGGTAGGCCATTGATCTCGTAACCAAGCCAAACCTGCGCGTCTGCGTTGCGAGCCAGGCGGGCGAGGCGCATCGCCTTTAGAACGCGTCGCGATGTCGACGTTTCTGCTAGCTCCACGTCCTTGAGAAGGTCTTCTGCAAGCTGGAGGGACTCATCCTGGCGGGTCACGGTGCAAGCTTATTTGGCCCCGCCGACGCCCCATCACCTTCGCGCTGGGTTCAGCCAAAGTAGCTCTGTTGAATAGTCTGACTTGACGGGAATTCTCCTGCGCGTCAGTCCTGTGTGCTTGACTCCGGGGGCCACCGACGCGGCTGCCTTGCCGCCTACCGACGACCATGCGAATGAGCAGTATGCGCAACTCTCGGAGAGCAATTTCAACTTCGCTCCTCCAATTGTTTGTTCTTCGAGCCCGCGATTTGGGCCTAGCGGTCGTCCTTCTACTGCGCCCTCATCCGTAGGTTGTTGCTCCACTGGCGAATCCAGCTTCGATCCCGCACGCTGTGCGCTCGACGATGGCCTAGTCAGGAGAAATGGGTTCTCGATTTGTTCAGTTGGCCTCGGAACTGATGGGACGTCCGTGGGTCGCGCTAGCGTCGACGTGTCGATCACCATCCCCTTTCGGGAGGCAGCTCACGATGACACCGGTGTCATATGCTGAGCCCAGCTTGGCTAGTGGCGATGGTGACAGGGGTCGGAAGTTGGCATTACGAGCAGAGGCTGCGCACGAGCAAGGTCGCACGGGGGTATTCGCCGCAAAAACATGGCTTGAGAGCACGACCTATCTTTCTCTTGGCCTTGACGCTTACAGGTTTGCTCCGGGCTGCACTGTTACTTGTCTCGACGACAGCAAACAGACGTTTGACCTTCGCGGGCAGATCTACGAGCGTCATCACGAGCTGTTCGTTGAGGTCAAGACTTATACGGTCGTTGGGGGCCAGAAGAAGGCGTATGACGACTTCCTAGCGATTGCCTATAGCGCAACGGCGAAACAGATGGAGGACGTTGGCGACCCCAAGGCCGAGTTCATGTGGGTGACCACATATCCGTTCGATCAAGGCAAATGGCTGTCACTGACTTCCCGGGAGCGAATTAAGAAGGCGCTCGAACGGGACCAATCTGGCATCCTCGGCGGTCGCGCTCTGGATGAGGAGTTGCTGACAACAATGTCTGATCGCATATGGCTACTCGTCCTCAACGAGCGCCAGCATGAGTTGACTCTCACGCCTTCTGAGTTGTCATCCGTGGAATCCGTCCTCCAGAGAAAGACGAAATGATGACCGACGAAACAATCTCGGTGGTCGACGCCGTTCGTAGGGCTATGTCAGCAACCCGGCCTGACGACATCGTGGAGGGCGTCAAGAACGCAGTCTCGAGCGAAATCCTGCATCTGGACCCGACCCTCACCGTGCGGCAAACCAGTTACTTCAATCACACATATATTCCAGACCTCGTGGTCGGGTGGAACGAGCAAGGTCAGCGACATGAACGCCGGATCTTTCTACGCGGCTCACTAGGCGCGGTTCTCGACAGCTCCGACATTCTGGGCCTTTCTGATCAGGAGCCGGTGCTTCTTGGGCTGACGGAGGAGAGCGAAGAGGTTCTCACTGCCCTTCGCGAACGCCTGCCGAGGACGACTCGCTCCCTCGCGACCGAAGTGGCTTCGGTCGCGCGAATTACGGAGGAGCGAGACCCAAGTCGCTCCGACTCTCAGCTTTCGAACCTGGTTCGCACGAATCTCATTCGAGGAGGTCGTGGTCTATTAAGTTCGAGAGAGGCAGAGCGGATTGGCACGGTCGAGAGTGGCGATCCCAGGGTCGCCCTCGATGCATTCCAAGAAACTGTGGAAGATCTGTTCGTCGGTGCAACAGCGGAACGATTGAATCGAACTGCCTCCCTGCTCTCCACGTTCTTCGACGCAGAACTGTCGGCGGAGGTGCTTGAGCAGATTCGCGAAGACCCGCTTTCGGATGGCGAGCTGGGCATCGTGTTGCCATACCTTCTTGCGCGCGCTTCCAGTGTCGTAGCCGACGGGCTTTGGGAAGCATTTGGCTCCACCTTGACGCTTGAACGTATTGAGAACTTGGCGGGGGTTCTCGAAGGTTACGATTTGACGCCTCTCGTGACTCCCAACGCACACCGGCTGCTCGGCAAGCGAGCACTTCTTGCTGCGAATCCAGACGAGCTCGCGGCAGACGACTTTTCAGCTCGGCCGGCTCAGTGGCGGATGCGATCCCAGTTGCTAAGTGCCGACATCGCATCTTGGGCGCTCTTCGTTTCATCGGACGGGCGACGGCTGCGTGGGCGGGACGGTGGCGCTGAAGCACGATGGGACGAGATTTCAGGGGAACTCCGCCAGTTCGCTCTGCACGCGGTCAAGTTGCATGGGTTGTCTCGGAAGTTGGAAGTTGCCGGAGAGAACCCAGGCGAGGTTCGTAGCGACGTCGAGAGTATTCGCGACCTAATCGATGATGATTTTCACGTCCCGGAGGTCATTGTCAGCGATGCCCATGATGAAGACGTCCCTCAGGCCGTCGTCGAATTCGCTGCAGGAACCGTGACCGGCACGAACGTTCCCGTTGACTTTCTCGTCAAGGCTGCCTCATTGCTCGCGCGGCGGCAGCCGTTCTCGGCAGAAACACTTGCAAGGCTCACGCTCTTTGACGCGCGACAGATGGGTTTCGGGTCAGCCGATTCTGTGTGATGCGCCGAGCTGTGTAGGAGTTTCCGGCGGCACGATACGCTGCCCAGTCTGTCCATCCGATTCCGATCGCGTCGAACAATTCCGGGAGTGACACCGGGAATACCCGCGCCCGCTCCTTGTTGAACTTGAGCGTATCCAACTCAAGTTCCCAGGAGGATTGGTGCCCGAAGACTTCAACCCCGAAGCCGGCGCGAGCTCGTTCGACGAGTTCCTCAGCCGGTACCTTGCGGGTGAGCAGGCGCGACAGGCTCGGTCGATCGACCTCAGCCGGTTCCTGACCGCCCGCACGCAAGGCATCCTGCAGCAGGCAGGACGTTTCGCGCTCGAGCGCGGCCAGACCGAGCTCGACGCCCTGCACATCCTGCGCGTGATCGTCGAGGACGAGAGCGTGAAGCAGGCCGTCGCCCGCATCGGCGTGGCCCCCGAGCGGCTCATCACCGCGACGGAGGCGCGCCTGCCCGCGGCATCCGACCCTGCCGACATCAACGCGGCCACGATCACGCCGAGCGCCAGCCGCGCGCTGTTCCACAGCTACCAGGTGGCGCGCTCGGCCGGTTCGACCTACATCGACCCCGAGCACCTCTTCTTCGCGCTCGTGCTCGGGCAGGACGCCCCCGCCGGCCAGGTGCTGGCGCGCGCCGGCGTCACCGCTGAGGCGCTCACCCAGAGCGTGCGCGACACGGTCATGGGCGAGCCCGGCACCGAGCAGCAGACGGATGCCGCAGGCACCGGCTCAGCGGCATCCGCGACCCCGATGCTCGAGAAGTTCGGCACCGACCTCACCGCGCTCGCCGAGAACGGCGAGCTCGACCCCGTGATCGGACGCGTCGACGAGATCGAGCAGGCCATCGAGATCCTCAGCCGTCGCACCAAGAACAACCCGGTGCTGATCGGCGAGGCCGGCGTCGGCAAGACCGCGATCGTCGAGGGCCTCGCC
>NZ_JBFUCL010000011.1:0-23974 GCF_056405255.1 Agromyces sp. P1_H4
CTCCAGGGCGGCGCGTTCCGCGATGCGGGTCCGGGCATCGGTCACCTGGTCGGGCGTGGGGTCGGCGATGACGAGGTCGTTCGCCGCATCGACGACGACGGTGTCGCCGTCGGCGAGGCTCGCGGCATCCGTCGCCCCGACGATCGCGACGATCGACTTCTCACGCGCGAGGATCGCCGTGTGCGAGGTCGGGCCGCCGTCGACGGTGACGAGCCCGAGCACCTGGCCGAGGTCGAGGGTCGCGGTGTCGGCCGGCGCGAGGTCGCGGGCGACGAGCACGAACGGATGGCCGGGGTTGGGCACGCCCGGCGCCGGGAGCTTCAGCAGGTGCGCGATGACCCGCTGCGAGATGTCGTCGAGGTCGGCGGCACGCTCCCCCATGTAGCCGCCCATGCCGGCGAGCAGGTCGCGGTACGCGGCGAACGACTCGTACACGGCGCGCTCGGCGGTCTTGCCCGTGGCGAGCAGCTTCGTGACCTCGTCGATCAGGCTCGGGTCCTCGGCCATCATGGCCTGCGCCTCGAGCACGTCCTTCGCGRCACCGCCGGCCTTCGCGCCGCGGTTCGCGAGCTCCGCCGCGACGACCGACAACGACGCCCTCGCCCGCTCGCCCTCACGCTCGGGGTCGAGGTGGCTGGGTCGATCGACGGGCTCCGGCAATGCCTCGGCCATGCGCACGACCGGTCCGACCGCGACACCCTGTCCGATGCCCGTGCCCTTGATCTCCATCATTCGCCCTCCCCGTTCGGATGCCCGGGCGACGGATGCCGCGCGCTATTCGTCGTGGTCGGTGCTGAGCAACTCCACGAGCTGGTCGAGCACGGCCGACTCGTCGCCGCCGTCGACGACGATCGTGACGTCGTCGCCGTGGTCGATGCCCTGCGCGATGACGGCGAGGATGCTCGCCGCGTTGACGGGTGCGCCGCCGGCCTTCTGGATGGTGACCGACGCGCCGGATGCGGCAGCGGCCTGCGTGAAGAGCTTCGCAGGCCGGGCGTGCAGGCCGTGGGTCGATCCGATTCGAACAGTGCGTTCCACCATGACTCCGGTCTCCGTCGCTGGCTTCCGTTCCCTCGTTCACCATAGCCCGGGGCCACTGCGGTGGAAACCGCGGCGCGCGCCGTGCTCGGATTCATGACGCCGCCCCAGCGAACTCGAGGGCGAGGTCGAGGGCGTCCTCCCCGTCGGGGGCGGCGGCCGCCTCCGAGGTGAGGATGGCGAACGGCACGGATGCCGCGGCCGCGCGTTCGCGCAGCTGGCCGATGCGGTCGACGAGGTGGGCGCCGACGAGGAGCACGTCCGCGTCGGCGAGCGCCGCGTCGAGCTGTGATTCGCTCGTCGCGTTCGCACGCACCTCGATTCCCCTGTTCGAGGCGGCCCGCCGGATGCGATGGGCGATGAAGGTGCTGGATGCGCCAGCGCCACAGACCACGATGATGCGCACCACCAAGCCTCCTCGCCCGGTTCTCGCCCGGTCCTCATCGATCGTTCGGCCACGGCATCCCGCCGCGATGGAACGAGTCTGCCGACCGGTGTCGGTTGCGAGCCACCCGATTCGCTTCCGCACCCCCGGAAACCGATCGCGGATCGGGCCACGGGACGGCGCGTGGGTGGTTGACTGGCTCCACCGCACGGCGTCGCGTGGCGCCGGTGACACCCGGGAGCTGCAGTGGCCGAGAAGTGGGAGCGCCTCGTCGACGCGCTCGCGCACGCCGGCGGCTGGACGACCGCCGCCGAACTCGCCGCTCGGCTCGACGTCACCCCGCGCACCATCCGCAACTATGCCGCGCAGGCGAACGAGGGCCGCACGGTCGTCGAGTCCGGGCCGGCCGGCTACCGGCTCGATCGCGCGGCCTGGGCCGGCAAGCGCACCCCGCCGCGCCGCGACTCGACGCCGGCGATGCGCGTGGCGCGCGTCATCCGCTCGCTCATCGACGCGACCGACGGCCTCGACGTGTACGAGACCGCCGCCGCGGCGCACGTCAGCGACTCGACGTTCGAGAGCGACCTCGGCCGGGTGCGCGCCCGACTCGAGGGCACGGGCCTCACCCTCGTGCGGCACGGGCCGCGCATCGTCCTCGAGGGGCCCGAGTCGGCGCGCCGACGCCTGCTCGGCGCGCTCTTCCGCGAGGAGTCGTCGCGCGGCATGCTCGAGCTCGACGCGCTGCGGGCCGCCTTCCCCGAGGTGTCCGACTTCCGAACCGCACTGGTCGCCGGCCTCGCCGACGCCGGCTACGCGCCCAACGAGTACGGCCTCAACGACGTGCTGCTGCACGCCGCCATCGCGCTCGACCGGGTCGCCGCCGACCATCCGCTGGAGCCCGAGGAGCCCCGGGAACCGACGTCGCGGGCAGGACAAGCCCCTGCCGACGGCAGCAGTCCCGCCGAGCCCGCGGACCCGACGACCACGAGCCCCCTCGCCGAGCTCGTGACGCGGCTCGTCGGCGAGCACTTCGGCACCGACATCGGCCCGGCCGACCTCCAGCACCTCACCCGGCTCCTCGAGACCCGGGCCGCGACGCGCACCACCGCGACGGCGCGAGCGGATGCCGCGGGCCGGCCGCTCTCACCGCGGGTGCCGCTCGTCCGCCGCATCGTCGCGAGCGCGTCATCCGCCTACCTCATCGACCTCGACGACGAGGAGTTCATCGATCGGCTCGCGCTGCACGTCGACAACCTGGTGGCGCGGGCGACGGACGCGCAGTTCTCGCGCAACCCGCTCACCGCCTCGATCAAGGCGGCCTACCCGCTCATCTACGAGCTCGCCGTGTACATCGCGAGCGAGCTGGCACGCACCGAGGGCATCGGCGTCACCGACGACGAGATCGCGTACATCGCGATGCACGTGGGCGCGCACCTGGACCAGCGACGGTCGCGCGGCGGCACGGTGCGCCTGGTGGTCGCGGCACCGGCGTACCACGACGTGCACCGAGCGCTCGAGGCGCGCATCCGATCGGCGGTCGACGACGACGTGGAGGTCGTGGCCGACGGCGACCGAGCCGGCGACGGAGCCGAGTCGGCCGACGTGCTCGTGGCCGTGCTGGAGCCGACCGCGCCGACGGAGCACATGGTCCTGGTCTCGCCGTTCCCCAGCGAGGCCGACCTCGAACGCGTGCGCGCGGAGGTGTCGCGGGTGCGGCGGGCGCGGCGACGGGCGCGACTGGCGGCCAGCCTGTCGGGGTACATCGCGCCCGAGCTGTTCGTGCGCGGCCTGCGCGGGCTCGATCGGGACGGCGCGATCCGGATGCTCGGCGACCGCATGATCGGCGCCGACGTGATCGACCAGGCCTACGTCGAGGGGGCCCTCGCCCGGGAGCGCCTGTCGTCGACGGCCTTCACCGAGCACCTCGCCGTTCCGCACGCGATGACCATGTCCGCACGGCGCACGGCGATCGCCATCGCCGTCGACGACGTGCCGATCGACTGGGGTGGCGTGAACGTCAACGTGGTCGCCCTGATCGCCTTCTCGGAGAGCGGCCGCGCGGAGTTCCAGGAGGTGTTCGACCAGTTCGTCGAGGCATTCTCGGAGCGGGAGAACGTGCAACGGCTGGTGCGCGGCGCGACGGACTACCCCGGACTGCTCGTCGAGCTCGCCCGACTCATGGAACCTCACGGCGCCTGACAGCGCCTGACGGCGCCGGCCTCCCGGCTCCCGCTAGGCGAACGGGACCGGGGCGACGCCGAAGGGTGCAAGGCCCGCCGCGCCGCCGTCCTCGGCGGTGAGCACCCAGATGCCGCCCTCGTGCACGGCGACCGAGTGCTCCCAATGCGCGGAGTCGGCCCCGTCGGCGGTGGTGACCGTCCACTCGTCGTCGCGGACGAAGGTCTCGAGGTCGCCGGCGACCACCATCGGCTCGATCGCGACGACCAGGCCGGGCTTCACGGTCGGGCCCTTGCGGTCGACCCGGTAGTTGAAGACCGGGGGTTCCTCGTGCATGGTGCGGCCGATGCCGTGACCGACGTAGTCGGCGAGGATGCCGTAGTCGCCGGCATCGTGGACGTGCTCCTCGATGGCGGCCCCAACCTCGTTGAGATGCCGCGCGTGCGCGAGCGTCGCGATGCCGCGCCAGAGCGCCGCCTCGGTCACCGAGGAGAGGAGCTCCCGCGCCGCCACGACGTCTGGCCGCGAGGGGTCGGGCAGCACCACGGTGAACGCGGCGTCGCCGTTCCAGCCGTCCACCTCCGCGCCGCCGTCGACGGAGACGATGTCCCCGGGGCGGAATGCGCGGTCTCCGGGGATGCCGTGCACGACGTCGTCGTCCACCGAGACGCACAGCGTGTGCCGGTATCCGGGCACCAGCTGGAAGTTCGGGATCCCGCCGAGGCCCCGGATCACCCGCTCGGCGGCCGCATCGAGCTCGAGCGGCGTCACGCCGGGGGCGAGCAGGCGACGTGCCTCGTCGAGCGCCGCCGCAGTGGCCGCACCGGCGGCCACCATCGAGCGGAGTTCAGCCGGGGACTTGTAGATCGAGCGACGGAACACGCCGGCTCAGGCAGCCGCGCCGTTGCCGCCGTCGCCGGTGGCGCGAAGGCCACGGTCGGCGAGCGCGTCGAAGATGCGCTCGGTGACCTCGTCGAGGGTGCCGACGCCGTCGACCTGCACGACGAGGCCCTTTCCGCGGTACTCCTCGAGGATCGGGGCGGTCTCACGCTCGTAGATCGCGAGGCGATTCGCGATCACCTGTTCGGTGTCGTCGGTGCGGCCCTGGTCGATCGCCCGCTGGCGCAGCCGGGAGATGCTCTCGTCACGCGGCACGCTGAGCTCGATGACCGCGTCGAGCGCCTCGTCGCGACCGGCGAGGAACTCCTCGAGGTCGGCGACCTGGGCGCGGTTGCGGGGGAACCCGTCGAGCAGGAAGCCGCTCGCGGCGTCAGGCTGCGCGAGCCGGTCGCGCACGAGCTCGCAGGTGAGCTCGTCGGGCACGAGATCCCCGGCCTCGACGATCGCCTGTACGCGCGAACCGAGCTCGGTGCCGCCCGAGATGTTCTCGCGGAAGACATCGCCCGTGGAGATCGCGGGAACGCCGAAGGCCTCGGCGACGAGGACGCCCTGGGTGCCCTTGCCCGACCCCTGGGGGCCGACGATCAGGAACCGCGCGGAGCCGGTGGCCGACCCCGTCATCGGAGGAGCCCCTCGTAGTGACGCTGCTGGAGCTGGGCGTCGATCTGCTTCACCGTCTCGAGGCCGACGCCGACGATGATCAGGATCGAGGCGCCGCCGAACGGGAAGTTCGAGTTCGCCCCCACGAGGCTGAACGCGATGAGCGGCAGCAGCGCGATCGCGCCGAGGTAGAACGAGCCGGGCAGCGTGATGCGGGTGAGCACGTAGTCGAGGTACTCGGCCGTCGGGCGCCCGGCACGGATGCCGGGGATGAAGCCGCCGTACTTCTTCATGTTCTCGGAGACCTCGTCGGGGTTGAACGTGATCGCCACGTAGAAGTACGTGAACCCGACGATGAGCAGGAAGTAGAGGAGCATGTAGAGCGGGTGGTCGCCCTTGGTGAGGTAGTTCGTGATCCACACGACCCAGGGCTGCGGCTCTTCACCGGCGGCCGGCTGGTTGAACTGGGCGATGAGCGCCGGCAGGTAGAGCAGCGACGAGGCGAAGATGACGGGCACGACGCCGGCCATGTTGACCTTGATCGGGATGTAGGTGTTGTTGCCGCCGTACGTTCGCCGGCCGACCATCCGCTTCGCGTACTGCACCGGGATGCGCCGTTGCGACTGCTCGACGAACACGACGCCGACGACCACCGCCAGGCCGACCAGGAGGACGATCCCGAAGACGTCCCAGCCGCGGGCGATGCCGATGGCCCAGAGCGAGCCGGGGAACTGCGCCGCGATGGACGTGAAGATCAGCAGCGACATGCCGTTGCCGATGCCGCGCTCGGTGWTGAGCTCACCCATCCACATGATGAGGCCGGTGCCCGCGGTCATCGTGATGACCATCAGGAGCATGGCGTACCAGGCGTCGTTCGTGATGAGCTGCGAGCACTCCGGGGCGCCGGTCGGGAACAGTGCGCCCGAGCGAGCCACGGTGATGAGGGTCGTCGACTGGAGCACGCCGAGGGCGATGGTCAGGTAGCGGGTGTACTGCGTGAGCTTGCCCTGGCCGGCCTGGCCCTCCTTGTAGAGGGTCTCGAAGTGGGGGATGACCACCCGCAGCAGCTGCACGATGATCGACGCCGTGATGTACGGCATGATGCCGAGCGCGAAGATCGACAGCTGCAGCAGCGCACCGCCCGAGAAGAGGTTGACGAGGTCGTAGAGACCGGATGCCCCTTGGCTCGCCGCGAGACACGCCTGCACGTTGCTGAAGTCCACGAACGGCGCCGGGATGAAGGAGCCGAGCCGGAACAGGGCGACGATGCCCAGCGTGAACCCGAGCTTGCGGCGAAGATCCGGCGTGCGGAAGATCCGCCCGATGGCGTTGAACACTCGTCCTCCTGTGGCTCCGTCTTGGAGCTGATGTCATGCCGCCCCGGACTCAGTCCGTATGCGGCTCGAGCCTGTCGAGACCCCCGTGAATCATACGCGAGGTCCCGACAGGCTCGAACAATCGGTGATGCTGCGGCCTACTTGACCGAGCCGCCTGCGGCGACGATCTTCTGCTCGGCGGAGCCGGAGACCTTGTCGACCGCCACGTTGAGCTTCACCTGGATGTCGCCGTTGCCGAGCACCTTGACGCGCTCGTTCTTGCGGACGGCACCCTTCTCGACGAGATCGGCGACGGTGACGTCGCCGCCCTTCGGGTAGAGCTCGGCGAGCTTCTCCAGGTTGACCACCTGGTACTCGACGCGGAACGGGTTCTTGAAGCCGCGCAGCTTCGGCGCACGCATGTGGTACGGAAGCTGGCCACCCTCGAACCCGGGGCGGATGTTGTTGCGGGCCTTGGAGCCCTTGGTGCCGCGACCGGCGGTCTTGCCCTTCGAACCCTCACCGCGTCCGACGCGGGTCTTGTCCTTCTTGGCGCCGGGCGCCGGGCGAAGGTGGTGCACCTTCAGCACGGGCTCGCGCTTGGCGTCGACGGCGTCCTTGTCGGCAGCCTTCTTCGCCGGGGCCTTCTTCGCGGGGGCCTTCTCGGCCTTCGCGTCGTCGGTCTTCGCGGCGGCGGCCTTGGCCGGCGCCTTCTTCGCGGGAGCCTTCTCCGACTTCTCGGCGGCGGGCTTCGCGGCGGCCTTCTTCGCCGGAGCCTTCTTGGGCTCGGCGACCTCGGTCGTCTTCTCGTTGTCTGCCATTAGTCGATCTCCTCAACCTTCACGAGGTGCGCGACGGTGTTCACGTAGCCGCGGTTCTGCGGGGTGTCCTCGCGAACGACCGACTGGCCGATGCGCTTGAGCCCGAGGCTGCGGAGCGTGTCCCGCTGGTACTGCTTCTCGCTCACCTTGGACTTGATCTGGGTCACCTTGAGCTGCTTGGCCATCAGGCACCTGCCTTCGCTGCTGCGGCGGCCTCGGCCGCCTGGGCCTCGGCACGCAGCAGACGGGCGGGGGCGACCTCGTCGTAGTCGAGACCACGACGGGCGGCCACTGCACGCGGCTCTTCGAGCTGCTGCAGCGCCTCGACCGTGGCGTGCACGATGTTGATGGTGTTCGACGAGCCGAGCGACTTGCTCAGGACGTCGTGGATGCCGGCGCACTCGAGCACGGCACGCACCGGACCACCGGCGATGACACCGGTACCGGGCGATGCGGGGCGCAGCAGGACGACACCGGCAGCGGCCTCACCCTGCACGGGGTGCGGGATGGTCGCGCCGACGCGGGGGACGCGGAAGAAGTTCTTCTTCGCCTCCTCGACGCCCTTCGAGATCGCGGTCGGCACCTCGCGGGCCTTGCCGTAGCCGACGCCGACGAGGCCGTTGCCGTCGCCGACGACGACGAGCGCCGTGAAGCTGAAGCGACGGCCGCCCTTGACGACCTTCGAGACGCGGTTGATGGTCACGACGCGCTCGAGGAACTGGCTCTTCTCGGCGTCACGGCCACCGCGGTCGCGGCTCGGGCCGCGGTCGCGGCTGCCACGACGGGCCTCGCGCGGCTCGTTCTGGGGAGCGCTCGCCGCGGCGGTCTCCACGGGTGCCTCTGCCACTGCAGCCACCTCGTTCTCCTTCTTGTTGTCGGTCACAGGCTCAGCCCCGCCTCTCGCGCACCATCGGCGATGGCGGCGACTCGGCCTGCGTACTTGTTGCCGCCGCGGTCGAAGACGACGGACTCGACGCCCGCCTCCTTCGCGCGCTCGGCCACGAGCTCGCCGACCCGCTTCGCCTTCGCGGTCTTGTCACCGTCGAATGCGCGGAGGTCGGCCTCCATGGTGGATGCCGATGCCAGGGTGCGACCGGCGGCGTCGTCGACGACCTGCACGAAGACGTGGCGGGCCGATCGGGTCACGACGAGGCGCGGACGCTCGACGGTGCCGACGATCTTCTTGCGAAGGCGGGTGTGGCGGCGCGAACGCGCAGCCGTCTTGGTCTTCACAGCCATGATTACTTACCTGACTTTCCGGCCTTGCGACGCACGACCTCGCCGGCGTAGCGGATGCCCTTGCCCTTGTACGGCTCGGGCTTCTTGATCTTGCGGATGTTGGCGGCGGTCTCGCCGACGGCCTGCTTGTCGATGCCCGCGACCGTGAGCTTGTTGTTGCCCTCGACGGTCAGCGTGATGCCGGCCGGCGGTTCGACGGTCACCGGGTGCGAGAAGCCGAGCGCGAACTCGACGGCCGAGCCCTTCTGGGCGACGCGGTATCCGGTGCCGACGATCTCGAGGCCCTTGGAGTAGCCCTCGGTGACGCCGAGGATCTGGTTCGCGATGAGCGAGCGCGTCAGGCCGTGGCGCGAGCGCGAGTCGCGCTCGTCGTCGGGACGGGTGACGAGCACCTGGTTGTCCTCGATCTTCACCTCGATGGGCGTGGGCACGTTGAGCGTGAGCTCGCCCTTGGGGCCCTTGACGGTGACGGCCGCGCCGTCGACCGTGACGTCGACACCGGCGGGGATGTCGATGGGGAGTCGTCCGATTCGTGACATGGAACTACCACACGTAGGCGAGGACTTCCCCACCCACGCCCTTCTTCTCGGCCTGGCGGTCGGTCAGCAGACCGCTGGAAGTGGACAGGATCGCGACGCCGAGGCCGCCGAGCACCTTGGGGATCTCGGTCGACTTCGCGTAGACGCGGAGGCCGGGCTTCGAGACGCGCTTGATGCCCGCGATCGAGCGCTCGCGGTTCGGGCCGAACTTGAGCTGCAGCGTGAGCGTCGTGCCCACGCGAGCGTCGGTGACCTCGAAGCCGGCGATGTAGCCCTCGTTCTTGAGGATCTCGGCGATGTGCCCCTTGAGCTTCGAGTTCGGCATCGACACGGAGTCGTGGTGCGCCGAGTTCGCGTTGCGAAGGCGGGTCAGCATGTCAGCGACCGGGTCGGTCATCGTCATGACGGATGTTTCCTAACGTTCACCAGGTTTCAGCACCCGTTACACGAGTGATGACCTGTGGTGTGAGGCCCGGGCGGATGCCCCGGCCTGGTCGGATGCCGCGAGCGCAAGCCCGCGGCATCCGTGGATCAGTTGGCGGCCGTGGCGGACCGGAAGGGGAAGCCGAGCTGCTTGAGCAGCGCGCGGCCCTCCTCGTCGGTCTTGGCGGTGGTCACCACGGTGATGTCCATGCCGCGGACGCGGTCGATCTTGTCCTGGTCGATCTCGTGGAACACGGACTGCTCCGTGAGACCGAAGGTGTAGTTGCCGTTGCCGTCGAACTGGGCGTCCGACAGGCCACGGAAATCGCGGATGCGGGGCAGCGCGAGCGAGAGCAGGCGGTCGAGGAACTCCCACATGCGGTCGCCGCGGAGCGTCACGTGGGCGCCGATCGGCTGGCCCTCGCGGAGCTTGAACTGCGCGATGGACTTGCGGGCCTTCGTGACCTGCGGCTTCTGCCCGGTGATCTTCGTGAGGTCCGCGATCGCGCCGTCGATGATCTTGCCATCGCGGGCCGCCTCGCCGACGCCCATGTTCACGACGATCTTCACGAGACCCGGCACCTGGTGCACGTTGGTGTAGCCGTGCTCCTCGGTGAGGGTCTTCGAGATCTCGGTCCGGTACTTGGTCTTCAGTCGCGGCTGGATTTTGCCAGCCTGCGTAGCCGTATCGGTCATTACAGGTCCTTACCTGACTTCTTGGCGTAGCGGACGCGGACGGTCTTCTGCACGCCGTCCTTCGTCACCGTCTCGTTGCGGAAGCCGACGCGGGTCGGCTTCTTGGACTCGGGGTCGACCAGCGCGACGTTCGACACGTGGATCGGTGCCTCCTGGGTCTCGATGCCGCCGGTCTTCGAACCGCGTTGCGTCTGGCCGACGCGGACGTGCTTCGTGACGAAGTTCACGCCCTCGACCACGACGCGGTTCTCGGCGACGAGCACCTCGAGGACCTTGCCCTGCTTGCCGCGGTCTCCGCCGCGGGCCTGGCTGCGGCCCGAGATGACCTGCACGAGGTCACCCTTCTTGATGTTGGCCATGACTTAGATAACCTCCGGTGCCAGCGAGATGATCTTCATGAACTTCTTGTCGCGAAGCTCGCGACCGACCGGTCCGAAGATACGGGTGCCACGGGGGTCACCGTCGTTCTTCAGGATCACCGCGGCGTTCTCGTCGAACTTGATGTACGAGCCGTCGGGGCGACGGGTCTCCTTGACGGTGCGGACGATGACCGCCTTGACGACGTCGCCCTTCTTGACGTTGCCGCCGGGGATCGCGTCCTTGACGGTCGCGACGATGGTGTCGCCGAGGCCGGCGTACCGGCGCTTGGACCCACCGAGGACGCGGATCGTGAGCAGCTCCTTGGCGCCGGTGTTATCGGCGACCTTGAGTCGTGATTCCTGCTGAAGCACTTTGAACTCCTTCTTTCAAGCAAGCCCGAGGCTTACTTGGCCTTCTCGACGATCTCGACGAGGCGCCAGCGCTTGGTGGCGCTGAGGGGCCGGGTCTCGGTGATCACGACGAGGTCGCCGATGCCGGCGGTGTTCTGCTCGTCGTGCGCCTTGATCTTCGAGGTGCGGCGGATGACCTTGCCGTACAGCGGGTGCTTCACGCGGTCCTCGACCTCGACGACGATGGTCTTCTGCATCTTGTCGCTGACGACGTAGCCGCGTCGCACCTTGCGGTAGCCACGTGCGTCGACGTCCTTGACGTCGCGCTCGGCCGACTCGTGGCCAGTCGTCTCCTTGGCGGTTGCCATGACTAGGCCTCCTTCGTCTCTTCGGTCGCAGCTGCCTCGTCGGCGGCCTTGGCCTTCTTGGTCTTCTTCTCGGCCTTGGCCGGAGCCTCGACCGGCGCGGGCGTGGCCCGGATGCCGAGTTCGCGCTCGCGGATGACCGTGTAGATGCGCGCGATGTCGCGCTTGACCGCCCGGAGGCGGCCGTGGCTCTCGAGCTGGCCGGTGGCCGACTGGAAGCGCAGGTTGAACAGCTCTTCCTTGGCCTTCTTCAGCTCGTCGACGAGTCGCTCGTCTTCAAAGGTGTCGAGCTCGGTGGGGCTGAGCTCCTTGGTGCCGACGGCCATTATGCGTCGCCCTCCTCGCGCTTGATGATGCGTGCCTTGAGGGGCAGCTTGTGGATGGCACGGGTCATGGCCTCACGAGCGAGTTCCTCGGAGACGCCGGAGACCTCGAAGAGGACTCGACCCGGCTTGACGTTCGCGACCCACCACTCGGGCGAGCCCTTGCCGGAACCCATGCGGGTCTCGGCGGGCTTCTTCGTGAGCGGACGGTCGGGGTAGATGTTGATCCACACCTTGCCGCCGCGCTTGATGTGACGCGTCATGGCGATACGAGCGGACTCGATCTGACGGTTCGTCACGTACGCGGGGGTCAGCGCCTGGATGCCGAACTCACCGAAGGTGACCTTCGTGCCGCCGGTGGCGTGGCCCGAACGGCCGGGGTGGTGCTGCTTGCGGTACTTGACTCGACGGGGAATCAACATGGTTATGCCTCAACTCCTGCTGCCACCGGCTCCTGCGCCTTGGGCGCACGACGGGGACGGTCATTGCGGTCACCGCGCGAGGGCTTCTGCGAAGCCTGCTCGCGGGCGAGCTCCTTGTTGGTGATGTCGCCCTTGTAGATCCAGACCTTCACGCCGATGCGGCCGAAGGTGGTCTTGGCCTCGTAGAAGCCGTAGTCGATGTTCGCGCGGAGCGTGTGCAGGGGCACGCGGCCCTCGCGGTAGAACTCCGAGCGGCTCATCTCGGCGCCGCCGAGACGGCCCGACACCTGGATCCGGACGCCCTTGGCGCCGGCGCGCTGGGCACCCTGCAGGCCCTTGCGCATCGCGCGGCGGAACGCCACACGTGCGGAGAGCTGCTCGGCGATGCCCTGCGCGACGAGCTGGGCGTCGGCCTCGGGGTTCTTGACCTCGAGGATGTTGAGCTGGATCTGCTTGCCGGTGAGCTTCTCGAGGTCGGCGCGGATGCGCTCGGCCTCGGCGCCGCGGCGGCCGATCACGATGCCGGGACGCGCCGTGTGGATGTCCACTCGGACGCGGTCGCGGGTGCGCTCGATCTCGATGCGCGAGACTCCCGCGCGGTCGAGCGACGTCTGCAGCAGGCGGCGGATCTTGATGTCCTCCGCCAGGTAGTCGGCGTAGCGCTGTCCGGGCTTCGTCGAGTCGGAGAACCACCGCGACACGTGGTCGGTGGTGATGCCGAGACGGAAGCCGTACGGGTTGACCTTCTGACCCATTACTTCGTACCCTCCTCGGGCGTGGCGAGCACGACGGTGATGTGGCTCGTTCGCTTGTTGATGCGGAAGGCACGACCCTGCGCGCGCGGCTGGAATCGCTTGAGGGTGGTGCCCTCATCGACGAATGCGCGGCTGATGTAGAGGTCCTGCTCGTCCAGGTAGGTGTTCGTGGCATCGGCCTTGACGCGAGCGTTCGCGATGGCCGAGGCGACGAGCTTGTACACGGGCTCGCTCGCACCCTGGGGGGCGAACTTCAGGATGGCCAGGGCCTCCTGAGCCTGCTTGCCGCGGATCATGTTGACGACGCGGCGGGCCTTCATGGGGGTCACGCGGATGTGACGCACGCGTGCGATCGACTCCACCATTTCTTTCCTCCTTCACGCCACCGCGTCAGCGGCGGCGGCCCTTCTTGTCGTCCTTCACGTGTCCACGGAAGGTGCGGGTGGGCGCGAACTCGCCGAGCTTGTGGCCCACCATGGTCTCGGTGACGAACACCGGAATGTGCTTGCGGCCGTCGTGCACGGCGATCGTGTGCCCCAGCATGGCGGGGATGATCATCGAGCGACGCGACCAGGTCTTGATGACGTTCTTCGAACCGGCTTCGTTCTGGTTGACGACCTTGCGAAGCAGGTGGTCGTCGACGAAGGGGCCCTTCTTGAGACTGCGCGGCATCTTCTTCTACTCCTACTTGCGCTTCTTGCCGACGGTGCGACGACGGACGATGAGCTTGTCGCTCTCCTTGTTGGGGCGACGGGTGCGTCCCTCGGACTTGCCCCAGGGGCTGACCGGGTGGCGACCACCGGAGGTCTTGCCCTCACCACCACCGTGCGGGTGGTCGATCGGGTTCATCGCGACACCGCGGACGGTCGGGCGGACGCCCTTCCAGCGCTTGCGGCCGGCCTTGCCCCAGTTGATGTTCGACTGCTCGGCGTTGCCGACCTCGCCGACGGTCGCGCGGCAGCGCGCATCGACGTTGCGGATCTCGCCCGAGGGGAGGCGCAGCTGGGCGTAGGGGCCGTCCTTCGCGACGAGACGCACCGAGGTGCCGGCCGAGCGGGCCAGCTTGGCGCCGCCGCCGGGGCGGAGCTCGATGGCGTGCACGACGGTACCGGTGGGGATGTTGCGCAGCGGCAGGTTGTTGCCGGGCTTGATGTCGGCGTTGGGGCCCGACTCGATCGGGTCGCCCTGCTGCAGCTTGTTCGGCGCGAGGATGTAGCGCTTGGTGCCGTCCACGAAGTGGAGGAGCGCGATGCGAGCCGTGCGGTTGGGGTCGTACTCGATGTGCGCGACCTTGGCGGGCACGCCGTCCTTGTCGTTGCGACGGAAGTCGATCACGCGGTACTGGCGCTTGTGGCCACCACCGATGTGACGCGTGGTGATGCGGCCCTGGTTGTTGCGGCCACCGGTCTTCGACAGCGGGCGGAGCAGCGACTTCTCGGGCGTCGAGCGGGTGATCTCTGCGAAGTCCGCAACAGACGAACCGCGACGACCCGGGGTCGTGGGCTTGTACTTACGAATAGCCATGTTTTTCCTCTGCTCCCTAGCCGACAGCCGTGAAGATGTCGATCGAGCCGGACTTGAGGGTGACGATCGCGCGCTTGGTGTCCTTGCGCTTGCCCGTGCCGAAGCGAGTCCGGCGGGTCTTGCCCTGGCGGTTCAGGGTGTTGATCGACGCCACCTCGACGTTGAAGATCTTCTCGATGGCGAGCTTGATCTCGGTCTTGTTCGAGCGGGGGTCCACGGTGAACGTGTACTTGCCCTCGTCGATCAGGCCGTAGCTCTTCTCCGAGACGACGGGCGCGATGATGATGTCGCGCGGGTCCTTGTTGTATGCGGCGGAACTCATGCGGAAACCTCTTCCTTCACAGCGCTGTCAGCCTTGGGCGACTTCGCGGCCACGAAGGCCTCGAGCGCAGCGGCGCTGAAGACGATGTCGTCGGAGACGAGCACGTCGTAGGCGTTCAGCTGGTCGACCTGCAGCACGTGCACGGTCGGGATGTTGCGAACGGCCCGCGCCGAGAGCTCCTCGTCACGCGTGAGCACGACGAGGTAGTGCTTGGCCGGCGCGATCGCACCGAGGAGCGCGACGGCGTCCTTCGTCTTGGGCGCCTCGCCCGCGGCGAACGTCTCGACGGCGTGGATGCGGCCACCGCGTGCGCGGTCGGACAGCGAGCCGAGGAGCGCGGCGGCGATCATCTTCTTGGGGGTCCGCTGCGAGTAGTCACGCGGCTGCGGGCCGTGGACGATGCCACCGCCGGTCATCTGCGGGGCGCGGATCGAACCCTGACGGGCGCGGCCGGTGCCCTTCTGCTTGAACGGCTTGCGACCGGCGCCGGAGACCTCTCCGCGGGTCTTGGTCTTGTGCGTGCCCTGGCGCGCTGCGGCGAGCTGGGCGACGACGACCTGGTGGATGAGCGGGACGTTGGTCTGCACGTCGAAGAGCTCGGCGGGCAGCTCGAACGAGCCGGACTTCTTGCCGGTCACGTCGAGCACGTCGATGGTGTTGGCGGTAGCCATGGACTACGCCCCCTTCACAGCGTTGCGGACGAAAACGAGACGGCCGCGAGCACCGGGAACCGCGCCCTTGACGAGCAGCAGGCCCTTCTCGGCGTCGACGGCGTGCACGCGGAGGTTGAGCACGGTCACGCGCTCGCCACCCATGCGACCGGCCATGCGCATGCCCTTGAAGACACGGCTGGGGGTCGACGAAGCACCGATCGAACCGGGCTTGCGGTGGTTGCGGTGGGAACCGTGCGAGGCGGAGACGCCCTTGAAGTTGTGGCGCTTCATGACACCGGCGAAGCCCTTGCCCTTGCTCGTGCCGACGACGTCGACGAGCTGGCCGGCCTCGAAGGTGCCGTCGGCGGTGAGCTCCTGGCCGAGCTCGTAGCTCGACGCGTCAGCGGTGCGCACCTCGGCGAGGTGACGGCGCGGGGTGACGCCGGCGGCCTTGAAGTGGCCGGACGCGGGCTGGTTCACCTTGCGCGGGTCGATGGCGCCTGCGGCGATCTGCACGGCCTCGTAGCCGTCCTTCTCCGCGGTGCGGAGCTGGGTGACCACGTTCGGGGCGATCTCGATGACGGTGACCGGAACGAGCTTGTTGTTCTCGTCCCACACCTGGGTCATGCCGAGCTTCGTGCCGAGCAGACCCTTCACGTTCTTGGTAGCGGAAGACATCTGTTACCTCAGAGCTTGATCTCGATGTTGACGTCGGCCGGGAGGTCGAGGCGCATGAGCGAGTCGACGGCCTTGGGCGTCGGGTCCACGATGTCGATGAGACGCTTGTGGGTGCGCATCTCGAAGTGCTCGCGGCTGTCCTTGTACTTGTGGGGCGAACGGATGACGCACACCACGTTCTTCTCGGTCGGAAGCGGCACGGGGCCGACGACCGTGGCGCCCGCGCGGGTCACCGTGTCGACGATCTTGCGCGCCGAGGTGTCGATGACCTCGTGGTCATACGACTTCAGTCGAATGCGGATCTTCTGTCCCGCCATTGCTGACTCTCTCTCTGTCAAGGCGTCTTACCCCTTCCGAGGGCATTGGACGCCGCGTAGCTACTCCGTGTGAAGCACCACTGTTCATCTGTCAAAGGCCGTGATCGAGCCTGTCGAAACCACCCCGCTGGCGCGGTGACCTCGGCACGCTCGACCCGTGAGCCCCACCGACCCCCGCGCTCGGGCGTGTCGCCCTCGCAGAACGGGCATGGCGGAACCATGCTCGAAAGTGGTTGTCGGTTGTGTGTTCTGCTGCCTGCGGCCTAGCCTGACCCGTGCGGCTCCGAGAGCTTTTTGGTGGCTATGCACTGCCTGGCAGTGATTCGAACGGCACGCAGCATGGCAGGCCGTTCGAAATGTTGAACTCATCGAGTTTGCCACAGTCGAGGCATCCGTGCAACCCGGGCGTGTCGCGCCGTCGCGGGTTCACAGGGAGGTCGCAGCCTCCGCGACGATGCGGCCCGGAACGTGATGGAATCGAGGTCCACGACGACGGGAGTCCACATGGCCGAGCAGCCCATCGAGCAGCCCCTCGAGCACGCCCACGCGGTCAGCGAGCGCATCGCGCCCGGCAGCGTCTCGGTGGCCCGGATCGCGCCGCGCCGGTACCAGGGGCTCAACGAGCGCGGCGCCACGGTGACCATCGGCGGCGAGGAGCTCGAGGGCGAGCACTTCACGCCCGGCGAACTGCTGAAGATCGCGCTCGTCGGCTGCGCCGGCCTCAGCGCCGACACCGTCGCCGCACGCCGTCTCGGCGACGACTTCGCGATGACCATCTGGGCGCACGGCCGCTCCAACGAGGAGAACCGGTACGCCCGGATCGACGAGGAGATCCTGGTCGACCTCTCGGTCCTCGATCCCGAAGACCGCGACAAGCTCATCCACATCATGGACAAGGCCATCGAGCGCGGATGCACCGTGGCGCGGTCCATCGAGGACAGCGTCGAGCTGCGCACCACCATCGACGGCGTCGAGGTCTGATCAGCCTGGGTCGCCGGCGTGCTCGCACGCCACCTGCTGCTCGGCCGCGATGCCCGGGGCGACGAGACCGGCGCCGACCACGGCGGCCACCAGCATGCCGAGCGCGCCGAGGAGCACCGCGGGCCGGCGCGACACGGGGTTGCGCCGCGTGCGGAACGGGTCCTCGATGAGCTGCTTCGAGAGCCCCGCCACCAGGAGCGAGAGCGCCACGAGCAGCACCATGGCCCAGGAGGGGCTCGGCATGCCGATGAGGAACGGCGTGAACATGAAGATCGGCCAGTGCCAGAGGTAGAGCGAGAACGACACGTCGCCGACCCACTGCACCGGCTGGAGCCCCGCGAGCCGCGCCGGCGACCAACGCGTGACGGGCATGCCGGCCCAGATGACCGCCATCGTGCCCGCGACGGGCAGCGCCGCCCACATGCCGGGGAACGCGTCGTGGTCGCGGAAGCTCAGGATCGGCACCACGATGAGCGCGAGGCCGGACCACGACACGACCGTACGGAGCCGCTCACGGCCCACGAGGGGCGAGGCGGCGAGCAGGGCCAGCAGTCCCCCGGCACCGAACTCCCACGTGCGGGCCGTGGTCGAGAAGTAGGCGAGGTTGTGGTCGGCCGCCGTCAGCATGACCGAGTGGATGAGGGATGCCGCGGTCACCGCGCCGAGGACGACGAGGAGCACAGGCGCGATGGCCCGGCTGCGTCGGCGCGCGTACCAGACCGCGAAGATGAGCAGCAGCGGCCAGACGAGGTAGAACTGCTCCTCGACGGAGAGGGACCAGTAGTGCTGCACCGGCGTCGAGGCGAGGTCGGCGTAGGCGGGCATCTGCGAGTCGGCGGCGAGCTGCCAGTTCTCGTAGTAGAGGGCGCTCGCGACGATCTGACGGAACCACTCGGCCCAGTCCCGCTGCGGCACGAGCGCGAGCGTGGCTGCCGCGACCACGAGGAGCACGGTCACGGCGGCGGGCAGTATTCGGCGGGCCCGTCGGAGGTAGAACGCGCCGAGGTCGATGCGCCCGGCGCGCTCGTGCTCGCGGAGCAGCAGCCCGGTGATGAGGAAGCCCGACACGACGAAGAAGACGTCGACGCCCATGTACCCCGCAGGGGCCACGGCCGGCCAGCCGTGGTGCAGGACGACAGCACCGACGGCCACGGCCCGGAGCGCTTGGATCTCGGGCCGCGTGGAGGTGGTACGGGGCAGTGGCGGAGCGGGGACGGCCATCCCATCGAGGGTAACCCGTTCGGGGGGTGTGCCCGAATTCCGCCGTCGACCGTTGACCTGACCGTCATGAGACGGTAACGCGCCGCACCGACGACGAAGGGGCCGGGCCGCGAACGGCCCGACCCCTGTCGGTTCCGCACCCGCGAGGGTGCGAAGGGTGTTACTTGACGATCTTCGTGACCGTGCCGGCGCCGACGGTGCGGCCGCCCTCACGGATGGCGAAGCCGAGGCCCTCCTCCATGGCGATCGGCTGGATGAGCTCGACCGTCATGTCGGTGGTGTCGCCGGGCATGACCATCTCGGTGCCCTCGGGCAGCGTGATGACGCCGGTGACGTCGGTGGTGCGGAAGTAGAACTGCGGACGGTAGTTCGCGTAGAACGGGTTGTGACGCCCGCCCTCCTCCTTGGAGAGGATGTACGCGGTGCCCTCGAAGTTCGTGTGGGGGGTGACCGAACCGGGGGCCACGACGACCTGGCCGCGCTCGACGTCCTCGCGCTTGGTGCCGCGGAGGAGCAGACCGCAGTTCTCGCCGGCCCAGGCCTCGTCGAGCTGCTTGTGGAACATCTCGATGCCCGTGACCGTGGTCTTCTGCGTCGGGCGGATGCCGACGATCTCGACCTCGGAGTTGATCTTCAGCGTGCCGCGCTCGGCGCGACCCGTGACGACCGTGCCACGACCGGTGATGGTGAAGACGTCCTCGATCGGCATGAGGAACGGCTTGTCCTTGTCACGCACGGGGTCGGGGATGCTGTTGTCGACGGCCTCCATGAGGTCGAGGATCGACTGGACCCACTTCTCGTCGCCCTCGAGCGCCTTGAGGCCCGAGACGCGGACGACCGGAGCGTCCTCGGCGAAGCCCTGGCTGGCGAGCAGCTCGGACACCTCGAGCTCGACGAGCTCCAGGATCTCCTCGTCGTCGACCATGTCGGCCTTGTTCAGCGCGACGAGCAGGTAGGGCACGCCGACCTGCTTGGCGAGCAGCACGTGCTCACGCGTCTGGGCCATCGGGCCGTCGGTCGCCGCGACCACGAGGATCGCGCCGTCCATCTGCGCCGCACCGGTGATCATGTTCTTGATGTAGTCGGCGTGACCAGGGGCGTCGACGTGCGCGTAGTGGCGCTTCGGCGTCTCGTACTCGACGTGCGAGATGTTGATCGTGATGCCGCGCTGACGCTCCTCGGGAGCCGAGTCGATCGACGCGAAGTCACGCTGCACGTTGGTGGCCGACGGGTACTTGTCGGCGAGCACCTTCGAGATCGCTGCGGTGAGCGTGGTCTTGCCGTGGTCGACGTGACCGATCGTACCGATGTTGACGTGCGGCTTGGTCCGCTCGAACTTGGCCTTAGCCACTGTGGGTCCTCCTCAGGACTCGTGTAGGAACCCCGGGCGCTGGATTGCGACCGGTGTGCTACGGGGGTTGTGTTGTTATGTTACGCGACCCGGCTGGGTCGTGCGGGCAGGGCCCGAACTCCTGCGAAGGAGCTATTCGCCCTTGTTCTTCTGGACGATCTCGTCGGCCACAGCCTTCGGGACCTCCGCGTAGCTCTCGAACTCCATCGAGTACACCGCGCGGCCCGAGGTCTTCGACCGCAGGTCGCCGATGTAGCCGAACATCTCCGAGAGCGGGACGTGCGCACGCACGACCTTCACGCCGGCGGCATCCTCCATCGACTGGATCTGACCGCGACGCGAGTTCAGGTCGCCGATGACATCACCCATGTATTCCTCAGGGGTGCGGACCTCGACGGACATGAGCGGCTCGAGCAGAACCGGGTTCGCCTTCCGAGCGGCTTCCTTGAAGCCCATCGAGCCGGCGATCTTGAACGCCATCTCCGAGGAGTCGACGTCGTGGGCTGCGCCATCGAGCAGGATGCCCTTGACGCCGACCATTGGGTAGCCGGCCAGGATGCCGTACTGCATGGCGTCCTGGAAGCCGGCGTCGACCGAGGGGATGTACTCGCGCGGAACGCGGCCACCAGTGACCTTGTTCTCGAACTCGTACGACTTGTCGGCCGTGATCTCGAGGGGCTCGAGCGCGAACTGGATCTTCGCGAACTGGCCCGAACCACCCGTCTGCTTCTTGTGGGTGTAGTCGTGCTTCTCGACCGCGCGCTTGATCGTCTCGCGGTAGGCCACCTGGGGCTTGCCGACGTTCGCCTCGACCTTGAACTCCCGCTTCATGCGGTCGACGAGGATGTCGAGGTGCAGCTCGCCCATGCCCTTGATGACGGTCTGGCCGGTCTCGGGGTTGAGCTCGGTGCGGAAGGTGGGGTCCTCTTCGGCGAGCTTCTGGATGGCCGTGCCGAGCTTCTCCTGGTCGGCCTTGGTCTTCGGCTCGATGGCGACCTCGATCACGGGGTTCGGGAACGTCATCGACTCGAGCACGACCTGGTTGTCGGGGTCGCACAGCGTGTCGCCGGTCGTCGTGTCCTTGAGGCCGATGACCGCGTAGATGTTGCCCGCGGTGACCGAGTCGACCGGGTTCTCCTTGTTGGCGTGCATCTGGAAGATCTTCCCGATGCGCTCCTTCTTGCCCTTGGTCGAGTTGATGACCTGGCCGCCGGAGTCGAGGTGACCCGAGTACACGCGGATGTAGGTGAGGCGACCGAAGAACGGGTGCACCGCGACCTTGAACGCGAGCGCCGCGAAGGGGTCGTTGGCGTCGGGGTGACGCTCGATGATCTCGTCCTCGTTGCGGGGGTTGCGACCCTCGACGGCCGGCACGTCGAGCGGCGACGGCAGGAAGTCGATGACCGCGTCGAGCATCGGCTGCACGCCGCGGTTCTTGAACGCGGAGCCGCAGAGCACGGGGTAGATCTCGGAGTTGACGGTCAGCTTGCGGATGGCGCCCTTGATCTCGTCAATCGTGAGCTCCTCGCCGCCGAAGTACTTCTCGAGCAGCGCGTCGTCGGTCTCGGCGACGGTCTCGAGGAGGGTGTGACGGTACTCCTCCGCCTTCTCCTTGAGGTCGGCGGGGATCTCCTGCACCTCGTACTTGGCACCCATCGTCACGTCGCCCTTGGCGTCGCCGGGCCACACCAGGGCCCGCATCTCGATGAGGTCGACGACGCCGACGAAGTCGCTCTCGGAGCCGATCGGCAGCTGGAGCACCAGCGGCTTCGCGCCGAGGCGCTTGACGATCGTGTCGACCGTGAAGTAGAAGTCCGCGCCGAGCTTGTCCATCTTGTTGACGAAGCAGATGCGGGGCACGTTGTACTTGTCGGCCTGGCGCCAGACGGTCTCGGACTGGGGCTCGACGCCCTCCTTGCCGTCGAAGACGGCGACCGCGCCGTCGAGCACGCGGAGCGAGCGCTCGACCTCGACCGTGAAGTCGACGTGACCGGGGGTGTCGATGATGTTGATCTGGTTCTTGTTCCAGAAGCAGGTCACGGCGGCAGACGTGATCGTGATGCCGCGCTCCTTCTCCTGCTCCATCCAGTCGGTCGTCGAAGCGCCGTCGTGGGTCTCGCCGATCTTGTGGTTCACGCCCGTGTAGAACAGGATGCGCTCGGTGGTGGTGGTCTTGCCGGCATCGATGTGCGCCATGATGCCGATGTTGCGGACCTTGCTCAGGTCGGTGAGCACGTCTTGTGCCACGGGGGTTCCTCCGGATGGTTCAGGAAGGGCAGATGAGGGTGAGCGGATGCCGCGAGCCGCGGCCTGCGGCATCCGCTCGGCCGACTACCAGCGGTAGTGGGCGAAGGCGCGGTTCGACTCGGCCATCTTGTGGGTGTCCTCGCGGCGCTTGACCGCGGCACCCAGGCCGTTCGACGCGTCGAGGATCTCGTTGGTGAGACGCTCGGTCATCGTCTTCTCGCGACGGGCCTTCGCGTAGCTCGTGAGCCAGCGCAGGGCGAGGGTGTTGGCGCGGTGCGGCTTGACCTCGACGGGGACCTGGTAGGTCGAACCGCCGACGCGGCGCGAACGCACCTCGAGGGTCGGACGCACGTTGTCGAGCGCCTTCTTGAGGGTGGCGACGGCGTCCTGGCCGGACTTGGTCGCGACGTTCTCGAGCGCCTCGTAGACGATGCGCTGCGCGAGGTCCTTCTTGCCGTCGACGAGGATCTTGTTGACGAGCTGGCTGACGACCGGCGAGCCGTAGACGGGGTCGGCGACGACGGGGCGCTTCGGAGCGGGTCCCTTGCGAGGCATTACTTCTTCTCCATCTTCGCGCCGTAGCGGCTACGAGCCTGCTTGCGGTTCTTGACGGCCTGCGTGTCGAGCGCGCCGCGGATGATCTTGTAGCGCACGCCGGGGAGGTCCTTCACACGACCGCCGCGCACGAGCACCATCGAGTGCTCCTGCAGGTTGTGGCCCTCACCGGGGATGTAGGCCGTGACCTCGGTGCCGTTCGAGAGCTTCACACGAGCGACCTTGCGGAGCGCGGAGTTCGGCTTCTTCGGGGTGGTGGTGTACACACGCGTGCACACGCCGCGCTGCTGGGGGTTGGCCTTCAGGGCGGGAGCCTTGGTCTTGGTGACCTTCGGCGAGCGACCCTTGCGGACCAACTGCTGAATGGTTGGCACTGCTTCTCCTTGTTGATGCTGCACGGTGACAGCGTTGATGGATTTCACATCACGACCCACCGGCACCGCGGAACCGCAGCGCCTTGGAGTGGTGGGTATGCCGTGGGGGCGACCGTCGAGGCGCCCTTGGAGTGTGCGTTCTGCCGAGAACCGGAGGTGCACCGCCACGACCATTGCTGGTCGATCGGCAGGCACGATTCAAGCGCGCGTCAACGCGCACACCCGATCAATGGTAATGCCGCGTAACCTTGCGGTCAAATGGGGCGGATGCCGCAGGCCGCATGTTCTCCGCAGGCGGAATGCCCCGAGCGGCTCAGGACGGCCATCCGGGCGCGTCGAGCTCGCGGTCGAGATCGGCGAGCAGTTCCTCGACCTGCGGCTCCACGTAGGCGACGACCGCGGCGGCGATGCGCTCCCGGTGCTGTGCGAGCTCCACGCAGATGCGCCGCCCGAGCTGCTTCGCGAACTCGTCGGCGAGGCGCACCTCCTCGCGGAGCGCCTCCTTCTCCTCCATCGTGAACGGCCGCGGCGCGGGCTCGTTCGCCTCGGCGGCGGTGTCGGCCTCGAGCCCCGTGAGGGTGAACAGGAACGGCTGGTCGGGCACCGGCTCGGGGTCGAGGTCGAGGCCGAGGAACTCGGGGTCGAGCCCCTCCCCCGCCCGGTACGGGCGGCGGGCCTTGCGCTCCTCGGCGAGGCGGATCTCGCGGTGCAGCATCGGCAGGTTGCGGGCGGTGTAGTCGTCGACCGCGGCGTCGATGATGGCCTTCATGCGCATCGAGAACGCGTGCTGCACCGGATGCGGCACGTCGACGTCGAGGCCGGCCGCGGCGAGGATGGGCGAGCCGAAGCAGCGGGTGCAGAGCCGGACGCGGGCGCGATGCGTGCCCGGACGCCACCGGGGCAGCCACGCCAGCCACCGGTCGACCTCGTGGCTGACGCGCGCCTCGATCGATCCCTCCACGCGTTCACGATACTGCCCGGGCGTGGCGCGGCGTCGTTCCGCGTCGCGACTGGCGCGCCGCACGCGGCATCCGTCAGCCC
>NZ_JBFUCL010000012.1:0-24840 GCF_056405255.1 Agromyces sp. P1_H4
GGCCGATCGAGCAGGACGGCAACGCCGAGCGGCGCGAGCGCCTGCGGCGACGCATCCGGCCGCTCATCCTGCGGCGAACGAAGGAGGTGGTGGCCCCCGAGCTGCCGCCCAAGCAGGAGCAGGTGCTCACGGTCGAGCTCGCGCCGCGCCACCGCCGCCTCTACGACACGGTGCTCCAGCGCGAACGGCAGAAGCTCCTCGGCCTCATCGACGACCTCGATCGCCAGCGATTCATCGTGTACCGCTCGCTCACCCTGCTGCGCCTGCTCGCCCTCGACGCCACGCTCGTCGACGAGGAGCGGTATGCGGGCTATCCGTCGGCCAAGCTCGACGCCCTCTTCGAGCAGCTCGACGACGTGCTCGCCGAGGGCCACCGCGCGCTGGTGTTCAGCCAGTTCACCTCGTTCCTCGGCCGAGCGGCGAGCCGGCTGGACGCCGCGGGCGTGCCCTATGCCTACCTCGACGGGTCGACGCCGGTGCGCCGCCGCGACGCCGAGATCGCGCGCTTCCGTGCCGGCGAGGCATCCGTGTTCCTGATCAGCCTGAAGGCCGGCGGGTTCGGCCTGAACCTCACCGAGGCCGACTACGTGTTCCTGCTCGACCCGTGGTGGAACCCCGCGAGCGAGGCGCAGGCCGTCGACCGCGCGCACCGAATCGGGCAGGCGAAGCAGGTCATGGTCTACCGGCTCGTGGCACAGGACACGATCGAGGAGAAGGTGATGGCGCTGAAGGCCCGCAAGGGCGAGCTCGTGGCATCGATCCTCGACGCGGGCGCCGAGGGCACGGATGCAGCGTCGCTCGACGGTGCCGACACGATCAGCGCCGACGACCTGCGCGGGCTGCTCGACGACTGAGGCCCGTGGGCGGCTGGCTTCCGCTCTTCCTGACCGAATGCTGAGCTTCACTCGAAAACGGTCTGCTACGCTCACTGGGACGCTTGACCCACACCCGAAGGGTCGCGTCAGGCCCGATCCGGGCCGCCGCATACCCTACGACGTCGCGCCTCGGTGGCAGAGCCCCGAGGGACGCGTGCGCGGTTCGTCGAGGCCGATGTGCACGCGCGTGCGCTTGCGTTCCCACACGATGAATGCGGAGCCGAGCGCCCAGAGCGGCACCTGCGTGAGGAACGCGATGCGGAACGCCTCCAGGCTGTAGGTGTCGGGAGAGCCCGCGCCCTGCGCGTCCATCGCGATGCCGATGAAGAGGATGGCGAGCAGCGCCGCGAGGAACCCGCCGACGTTCACGATGCCCGTGGCCGTGCTGAGCCGATGACTCGGGTTGAAGGTTCGGGCGTGGTCGAAGCCGATCATCGACGCCGGGCCACCGGTGCTTAACGCGAACGCGAGCAGGAAGAGCAGCCAGATGGGCGCCGGGCCCGGCCACGCGATCACGACCAGCCAGACCAGCGCCTGGATGCCGATGACGGGGAGCACCAGCATCCGTGACCGCCGCATCGGATGCCGGCTCGAGAGCGCCCCGATCACCGGACCGGCGACCATGCCGAAGATCACGTACACGCTGAAGATCAGCGAGGCCATGGCGGGGGAGAGCCCCTCGCCGACCGTCAGGAACGGGAAGCCCCACAGCAGGATGAACGCCGTGCCCGAGAACGGCGTCGTGAAGTGCGACCAGAACGCCAGGCGGGTCGCCGGGTGCGCCCACGACTCGCGGAAGCCCTCGCGCAGGTCGGCCGACGACGTCACCGCGTGGATGGCGCCGGTGGCGGTGTCCACCGAGACATCCGCGTCGCGATCGGGAGGTCGGTTGCGGATGACCGCGAAGGTGAGCACCGTGAACAGGGCGCCGAGGCCGGCGAGGCTGCCGAACGCGACGCTCCACGAGGAGGCGTGCAGGATCGCGGCCATCGGCAGGATGGCGAGGAGCTGCCCGGTCTGACCCACGATGCCGGTCATCTGCACGAGGAACGGCGCCTGCCGCTCGGGGAACCACACGGCGACCACGCGGAGCACGCTCGGGAAGACGGCGGCGTCGCCGGCGCCCACGAGCATGCGCGCGAAGATCGCGGTGCCCACGTCGGGCGCGAACGCCATCACGAGCTGGCCGATCGCCATCAGGAACATGCCCGCGGTGATGATCGGTCTCGCCCCGAACCGGTCGAGCAGCAGGCCCACTGGGATCTGCATGGCCCCGTAGACGGCGAGCTGCACCACCGCGAAGAGGGACAGCACTGAGGCATCCGCGTCGAAGCGCACCGCCGCGTCGACGCCGACCGCCGACAGCGACGTGCGGTTCGTGACCGAGACCACGTAGGCCGCCACGCCGACACCCCACACCAGCCACAGGCGCCAGGCGCGCACGGGAGGGATGGCAGTCGTCACGAGACCTTCAGGGAGAAACGGATGACGGCGGCCTCGGGTGCGAGCCGCCGCCGTTCCAGCCTAACCGGCCCGCTCGACCCGACGTCGTTTCGTGCCCGGCCTCCGGTGCCCGGAACGCGAACGAGCGGATGCCCCGTGATGGGACATCCGCTCGTTCAGGCGTTCTCGCGACGCCGGGGCGCCGCGCTCGGCCTCGCCGTCGCTAGAGGTCGGCCCCCTCGGCGGCGGCGTCGACCTTGGCCTCGTACCCGGCCTCGAACGCGGCGCCGGCGGGTGCCGCCTCGGGCTGCACGAGGGCGCCCTCCGCGTCGAGGTCGGTGGCGGCCTGCTCGAACTGCGAGTTGTACAGGCGCCAGTACGCGCCCTGCCGCTTGATCAGCTCGTCGTGGCTGCCCTGCTCGACGATGTCACCGTGCTCCATCACGAGGATGAGGTCGGCGTCGCGGATCGTCGAGAGGCGGTGCGCGATCACGAACGACGTGCGTCCCTCGCGGAGCGCCGCCATCGCGTGCTGCAGCAGCAGCTCGGTGCGGGTGTCGACCGAGGAGGTCGCCTCGTCGAGGATCAGCACCGACGGCTGCGCCACGAACGCACGGGCGATCGTGATGAGCTGCTTCTCGCCGGCCGAGACGTTCGACGCGTCCTCGTCGAGCACGGTCTCGTACCCGTCGGGCAGCGAGTGCACGAACCGGTCGACGTACGTCGCCCGGGCCGCCTCGAGGATCTCCTCGTCGGTCGCCGACTCGCGCCCGTAGCGGATGTTCTCGCGGATCGAGCCCGCGAACAGCCACGGGTCCTGCAGCACCATGCCGGTGCGTGCGCGCACGTCGTGCCGGGTGAGGTCGGCGATGTCCTGGCCGTCGAGGAGGATGCGGCCCCCGTCGAGCTCGTAGAACCGCATGATCAGGTTCACGAGCGTCGTCTTGCCCGCACCGGTCGGACCGACAATGGCGACGGTCTGGCCGGGCTCGACCCGGAACGACAGGTCGCGGATCAGCGGGCGCTCGGGCGTGTACGAGAACGACACGTGCTGGAACTCGATCGTGCCGTCGCCCTCGACCGGAGCAGGCGCATCGGCCGCGTCGGCCTCCTGCTCGTCGGCGTCGAGCAGCTCGAACACACGCTCGGCCGAGGCCGTGCCCGACTGCACCACGGCGGCCATGCCGCCGAGCTGCGAGAGGGGCTGCGTGAACTGCTGCGAGTACTGGATGAACGCCTGCACGTCGCCGAGCCGCAGCTGGCCGCTCGCGACCATGAGTCCGCCGAGCACCGCGATCCCCACGTAGGTGAGGTTCCCGATGAACATCATGGCGGGCATGATGATGCCCGAGAGGAACTGCGCCTTGAACGCGGCCTCGTAGAGCTCCTCGTTCTCAGCCCGGAAGCTCTGGCTCGAGTCGTACTCGCGGCCGAACACCTTCACGAGCGCGTGACCCGAGAAGGACTCCTCCACCCGCGCGTTGAGGCGGCCGACCTTCTTCCACTGCACGCCGAACGCGGCCTGCGACTTCGGGCCGATGACGCCGAAGATCACGCCCATGAGCGGCAGCGAGACCAGGGTGACGAGCGCGAGCTGCCACGAGATCGAGAACATCATGATCACGACGCCGACCACGGTGAGCACGCTCGTGAGGGCGCTCGAGAGCGACTGCTGCATCGTCTGCGTGATGTTGTCGATGTCGTTCGTGACGCGCGAGATGAGCTCGCCGCGCTGCACCCGGTCGAAGTAGCTGAGGGGCAGGCGGTGCACCTTCGCCTCGACGTCTTCGCGCAGGCGGAACATGGCCCGCACCATGATGACGTTGATCACGTAGCCCTGCACCCACGACAGCACCGATGCGGCGATGTAGAGCATCAGCACCATGATGACGACCTGGCTCAGGGCGACGAAGTCGATGCCCTCGCCCGGGGTCAGGGTGCCCGCCGCCTCGACGATGTTCGCGAGGTCCTCCTGGCCTGCGGCACGCAGGCCGGCGACCGCCTGTTCCTGCGTGACGCCCGCGGGCAGCTGCAGGGAGATGACGCCCTCGAAGATGAGGTTCGTCGCCTCGGCGAGCACCTTCGGCGCGATGACCGTGAGCACGACGCCGATGGCGCCGAGCAGCGAGGCGAACGCGAACGACCACTTCCACGGGTTGAGGAGCCCGAGCATGCGGCGGAAGCTGGCGCCGAAGTCCTGCGCCTTTCCGGGCGCGACGCTGTCCCACGATCCGGAGTTGCGGCGCGCCTCCTCGGCGAGCTCGTGTTCGATGCGCTCCTCTTCGGTCATCTCCTGGGGTTCCGCCTGCCGTGCCCGTCCGCGGGCGCGGCCGTTCGTCTTGTTCGTGTCGGCGCTCATGCCGTTGCCTCCACTCCGAGCTGGGATTCGACGATCTCGCGGTACGTCGTCGACGTCTGCAGGAGTTCGTCGTGCGTGCCGATGCCGACCATGCCGCCGTCGTCGAGCACGACGATGCGGTCGGCGTCGGTGATGGTCGAGACGCGCTGCGCCACGACGATCTTGGTGACCTGCGGCAGCTCCCGCCACAACGCCTGGCGCAACCTGGCATCGGTGGTCAGGTCGAGCGCCGAGAACGAGTCGTCGAATACGAGGATGTCGGGGTTGTGCACGATCGCCCGGGCGATGGCGAGCCGCTGGCGCTGGCCGCCCGACACGTTGGTGCCGCCCTGTGCGATGCGACCGTTCAGGCCGCCCTCCATCTCGGCTACGAAGTCGCGGCCCTGGGCGATCTCGAGCGCGTGCCAGAGCTCGGCGTCGGTTGCCTCCTCGCGGCCGAAGCGCAGGTTGGAGGCCACGGTGCCGGCGAAGAGGAACGGGCGCTGCGGCACGAGCCCGATCGTCTTCCACAGCTGGTCGAGGTCGGCCTCGCGCACGTCGACGCCGTTGACCCGGATGGAGCCGCCCGTCGCATCGAACAGTCGCGGGATGAGCGAGATGAGCGTCGTCTTGCCGGCGCCGGTGGAGCCGACGATCGCGACGGTCTCGCCGGGCTCGGCGCGGAACGTGATGCCGTGGAGCACCGGGGACTCGGCGCCGGGGTAGGCGAACTCCGCATCGAGGAACTCGACCGCTCCGACCTCGGGGAAGACGGCGACGGGGTTCTCGGCGCGGGTGAGCGTGGACTCGCTCGCGAGGACCTCGCTGATGCGCTCGGCCGACACGGCCGCGCGGGGGATCATGATCGTCGTGAAGGCCGCCATGAGCACGCCGCCGAGGATCAGGCCGATGTACTGCATGAAGGCGAACAGCGTGCCGATCTGCACGTCGCCGTCGTTGACCTCGATGGCGCCGAACCAGATCACCCCGATGATCGTCACGTTGATCACGAGCATGAAGAAGGGGAACAGCGTGATGAACAGGGTGCCGACGCGACGTCCGACGTCCATGATGTCGGTGTTGGCGCCGCGGAACCGCTCCTCCTCGATCGGTTCGCGCACGAAGGCGCGCACCACGCGGATGCCGGTGAGCTGCTCCCGGAGGATCCGGTTCACGGCGTCGAGCTTCACCTGGAAGCTGCGGAACAGCGGCACCATGCGGCTGATCACGATGATCGCGACGACGAGGATCGTGAGGACCGACGCCCCGATGAGCCAGCTGAGGCCGACGTCCTGCGAGAGCGCCATGATGATGCCGCCCACGGCGAGCAGCGGCGCGCTGATGAGCATGGTCGCGCCCATCATCGCGAGCATCTGCACCTGCTGCACGTCGTTGGTGTTGCGGGTGATGAGCGAACCCGGCCCGAACTGCGACACCTCGCGCTCGGAGAACGCGCTCACCTTGTCGAAGACGTCGTTGCGGATGTCGCGGCCCGCGCGCATCGCGGCCTTCGCGGCGAAGTACGTGGCGATGATGGCCGCGATGATCTGCCCGAGCGAGATGGCGAGCATGAACATGCCCGTCGACCAGATGTAGTCCGTGTCGCCCTTGGAGACGCCGTTGTTGATGATGTCGGCGTTGAGGCTCGGCAGGTAGAGGCTCGCGAGCGCAGACATGAACTGGAACACCAGCACGCCGAGCAGTAACCACTTGTAGGGCTTCAGGTACCGGATGAGGAGTTTTCCGAGCATGGTTCTCCGAATGGAAGAGGTGAAGGCGGGAGACGAAGGAGGGACCCGCCGGCGGCGATCTCGAACCCCCGCTCGATATCGCACCCGCTAGTCTGCATCGAACCCCTACCCTCCGACATCATCCGCTCGGCTGATATCGCTGAGAGCGCAATCACGCGGGGCGCGACGGGCGGCGATGCGACGGCGGATGCCCCGGCGATGCGCCGGCGCATCCGCCGCCCGAGCGGTCGTCAGCGGTCGGGTCGCGGCGCCATCCGGTACGCGGTGAGCGAGGCGAACACGAGCCACGCGAAGCCCGCGATCACCGCGAGCCAGAGCAGTCCGACACCGGCGGGCACCATGGCGAGCGCCGCGCCGCCGAGGAACCCCAGCACGACGACCGCCGCGGCGACGAACGAGATCGTCGCTGCTCCGCCGCGCCCCTCGCTGCGGAACCACGTGCCGATGACGACCGCCGCGGCGGCGAGGCTGAGGAACCCGATGGCGCCCGCCGCGAGGTGGAGGAGTCCGCTCGGCGACGCGGTCGTGGCATCCGTTCCCCCCGGTGGGAACCCGCCCGTGGGGTCGGGCGGGAAGATCGCCGCGGCCAACAGGCTGACGCCGTACAGGCCGAGGAGCACGGCCGCCCACGTGCCGCGACGGCCGGGCAGCAGCCGGGCGAACCCCACCGCCGCGGCGAGCACCATGAGGCCGGTGAGCACGAGGTTGGCCGCCTGGATCCAGCCGAGCGGGCCCAGCAGCAGCAGGCTGAGCGCGTGCCGCGACAGGTCGAAACCCGGCACGAGCAGCGCCTGCGCGAGCCCGACGACGAGGTAGAACGGACCTGCCACGACGCCCCAGCCCAGCAGGGACTTCGTGACGGCGCGGCCCCGGTCGAACGTGGGGGCCGATGAGGGGGCGGGAGTCGTCGCGGACATCGTGCGCACCTTCCTGATCAGTGTCGTGTCGAGGGCGTGTATTGCCCTCATGGGTGTAGTATTGCACCGAGCGATGCAAAAGTAAACGCACGAGTGCAGAAGAGGACCGATGAGCGCGCAGCCGATGGCCGACCGGACCGACTACGAGGACCCGCGGATCACGCGTTCACGTGCGCTGATCATGGATGCGGCCGCCCGGGTGTTCCTCGAGCGCGGATATCCCGGCACCAGCGTCGACGACATCGCCGCCGAGGCGGGCGTCTCGAAGCGCACCGTGTACAACGTCTTCGACGACAAGGAGCAGCTCTTCCGTGCGATCATCGGCCGCGCCATCGAGACGGCCGAGCGATTCTCGTTCGACTTCGCGTCGACGACGGCTGACGCCGACGACGTGGAGGCAGCGCTCATTGCGCTCGCACGCGAGCTCGCGGCATTCGTGCTGGGTGGCCGCGTGGTGCCGCTGCGGCGCCTGCTCATCGGCGAGGCGTCCCGTTTCCCCGAATTCGCGGCCGAGTACTACGAGCGCGCGCCGGGCCGCGTCATGACCGCCATCGCCGACGCAATGCGGAGACTCGGCGAACGCGGACTGCTGCGCATCGACGACGCGGAGCTCGCCGCCGAGCACTTCGCGTTCCTCGCGATCGGGCCGTCGCTCGACCGTGCACTCTTCGACGTCGCGGGTGACACGGATGCCGCGACGGCGACGCACGCGGTCGAACGCGCCGAGCGCGGCGCCGCCATGTTCCTCCGCGCCTACGCGGCCTGAGCGGCGGGGCTCAGGCGTCGGCCCGGCCGGTGACGATCGCGCGGAGCGTCTCGACGGGCAGCTTCGGGACCCGGTGTTCGTCCACGAGCCCGTTGGCCTCCTGCCGGGTGTCCGTGAGCTGCGTGTAGCAGAACCCGGCGAGCACGGGTGAGGCGTGCAGCGCCGAGACGAGCTCCGACAGGTGCTCCTCGAACTCGGTGGCCGAGCCCGAGACCGAGTAGCCCCAGGTCTCGATGTCGGAGTCGGGCGCAAACGTGATGCCGCCGAACTCGGTGACCATGACGGGCTTGCCGGCGGTGCCCGCGGGGAGGGCGACCAGGCGGCGTCCGGCCGGGCCGACGCCGTCGCGCATCGCCTCGATGGACGCGGCATCCGCGTAGCTCGTGCGCAGCGCCGAGCCGGTCGTCGCGTAGTCGTGGATGGTGAGCAGGTCGGACTCGGCGTGCTCCCAGCCGTCGTTCGAGACGGCGAGCCGGGTCGGGTCGAGCGCCTTGGTGAGGTGGAAGAGCGCCTGCACGTAGTGCAGCTGGCCGGCGTCGTGCGACACGTGCTGCACGCCCCAGCTCTCGTTCACGGGCACCCACGTCACGATCGACGGATGCGCCGCGTCACGCGCGATCACGTCCATCCACTCCCGAACGGTGCGCTCGATCGCACGCGGCGAGAACTCGAAGGCGCTTCCGATCTCGCCCCACACGAGGAGGCCGAGGCGGTCGGTCCAGAAGAGGAGGCGGGGATCCTCGACCTTCTCGTGCAGGCGCACGGCGTTGAAGCCCAGGTCCTTGATGAGCTGCACCTCGGCGCGCAGGGCGTCGGCGCTCGGCGCGGCGAGGTGCGTCTCGGGCCAGTAGCCCTGTTCGAGCACCGAGCGGAGGAAGTAGGGGCGATCGTTCAGCAGGAAGCGGCCGCCGTGCTCGTCGACGCTGCGCAGCCCGAGGTACGAGGCGACGTCGTCGATCACCGTGCCGGCCTCGTCGACGAGCCGGAGCCGCGCGTCGAGCAGCGTCGGGTGCTCGGGCGACCAGAGCAACTGCTCGTAGCCCTGCCCGTTCGCCTGCCGGGGCAGCGCGACCACGACGCGGTGCTCGGGCTCCGTCAGGCGCGTGCGGAGGGTGCCGAGCTCCTCGCCGTCGTGCTCGATCTCCACCTCGAGCCACAGCGGCCTCGTCGGCCGGGCTTCGAGGCGGAGCTGCAGCGCCACGTCGGCACCAGGGATGTCAGGGATCCAGTTCACCCGCGTCACGCGGTCGGATGCCACGGCCTCCAGCCACACCGGCTGCCAGATGCCCGTCGTGCGGTGGTACCAGATCACATGGGGCTCCTCGAGCCAGTCCTGCTTGCCGCGCGGCTGCGAGACGTCGTGGGGGTCGTCCTCGACCCGCACGACGAGCGCGATCGTGCCGTCGAACAGATCCTCGGGCAGCTCGAACGAGAAGGGCGTCTGGCCGCCCTCGTGGGAGCCGAGCAGGTGTCCGTTCGCCCATACCGAGGCGCGGAAGTCGACCGCGCCGAAGTGCAGCACGACGCGCGGTGCGTCGTCGCCGAGGCCGGCGGCGCGCAGCTGCTCGGGCTCGATCATCCGCCGGTACCACGCCACGCGGTGGAAGGCCGAGTCGCCGATGCCCGACGCAGGGGACTCGGGCGGGAAGGGCACCACGATGCGGTCGGAGAGCGGTGTCTCGCCGAGGTGCCAGCCGGACCCGAGCCCGGCGTCGGCGTCGTCGAACGCGAATTCCCACTCGCCGCCGAGGTCGCACCAGGATCGGCGCATCAGCTGGGGCCGCGGGTAGCTGCCGTCCTGTCGGGAGGCCCGCATCATCGAGGAATCACGCATGCATCGAATCATGACGCATCCTTACAGCGCTGTAAAGTCGCGCGGTCGGCTTGACGGCGCGAGCGGTGCGGTGGCGAGGCGCGATGATCAGGCGCGTGGTGCGCTGGCGCGCACCGAGATGCCGTGCGGCACGACGATGTGGCGACCGGGTCCGTGGTGTCCGTGCATGCGTTCGTGCAGCAGCTCGAACGCCCGGGTCGCGAGCGCCCGCTTGTCGGGGGCGACGGAGGTCAGCGTGGGAGTCGTGTAACCCGTGATCGCGCTGTCGTCCCAGCCGACGACCGCCACGTCGCCGGGCACGGAGATCCCGCGGCGGCGCAGTGCGGTGAGTGCCCCCGCGGCGAACCGGTCGTCCCGGGACAGGATGGCGTCGAAGCGGAGCCCCCGGTCCAGTGCCGATTCGACCGCCGCCTCCGCGTCGTGGGTGTCGAATCCGCGCGCCTGCAGCACCAGCTCGGGATCCAGCCGGACGCCGGCCCCCACCAGCGCCTCCTGGTAGCCGAGCAGGCGCCGGCGATTCGTCATGGTGATGTCCCCGTCGACCAGGCCGAGGAACGCGACGCGTCGACGCCCGAGATCCAGCAGGTGCCGCACGCCGTCGAAGGCGGCGGCGACGTTGTCGATCATCACGTGATCCGTCGTGACCGGGGCGTCGATCTCGCCGAGCAGGACGACGGGAAGGTCGTCGCGCAGGCGGGCGAGGTCGAGCGTGGCCATGCGCGTGGGCTGGAAGATCACGCCGTCGACCAGCCCGGCCTCCCGGTCCTCCAGCACCGCCTTCTCGGCCTTGGCATCGCTCAGCGTCTGCTCGATGATCACCCGATAGCCGCGCTCCAGCGCGATCTCGGCGAGGTGGCTCGCCATCTCGCCGAAGTACGGGTGGTCGATCTCGGGCATCGCGAGGGCGATCATGCCCGTGCGCCCGGTGGCGAGGCGACGGGCCGTGAGGTTGGGCCGATAGCCCAGCTCGTCGATCGCGGCCTGCACGCGCGCCCGCATGTCGGGCTGCACGTGGGCGTACCCGTTGACGACGTTCGACACCGTCTTCATCGACACCTGCGCGCGCTCGGCGACGTCGATGAGCCTCACCCGTGCCATCGCCACTCCTCACGTCGAGTTGAGTCTAGGTGCGCCCGAGCGCGCGTCGGTGAAACGCCGTCGCGAAAAATCAACCCACTCGACAGATCACTTTACAGCGCTGTACATTGTCCGAGGCCGTCAGTTTCGACGGCAGGTCCGCGCGAAGGCGCGACACCGTTTTCAACGAGGAGGACGACCGGTGGGCAAGAGGCTGAGGTTCACGAGGTTCATGCAGGGGGCGGCGATCGCCGCCGTCGGCGCGCTGGCGCTGGCCGGCTGCAGCGGCCAGGGCGGCGCGCAGAGCGCCGGAGGCGAGTTCACGGGCGAGTACGACGGCCCAGAGGTCACCCTGCAGTACTGGAATGGATTCACGGGCGGTGACGGCCCGTTCATGGAGCAGATGGTCGACCAGTTCATGGCCGAGCACGACAACATCAAGATCGAGTCCACGACGCAGGAGTGGAGCGACTTCTACCAGAAGCTGCCCGCGGCCGTGACGGCGGGCGAAGGCCCCGACGTCGGCGTGATGCACCTCGACCAGCTGGCGACGATGGCGGCACGCAACGTCATCGTGCCCGTCGACGACCTCGCCGAGGAGCTCGACCTGAGCGGCGACGACTTCAGCAAGGAGGTCTGGGACGCCGGTGTCTACAACGACGCCCGCTACGGCATCCCGCTCGACGTGCACTCACTCGCGATGTACTACAACACCGAGCACTTCGCGGCCGCGGGCATCACYGAGCCGCCGACCGACGAGGCCTCGTTCCAGGAGGCACTCGACAAGCTGAAGGCCGCCGGTTACGAGACGCCGTTCTGGATGCCGGCCCTCTGGCCCGCGCACCTCATGGAGCTGTCCCTGATCTGGCAGGCCGGCGGCGAGCCGTACTCCGAGGACGGCAGCGAGGCGACCTTCGACTCCGAGGAGGGCGTCGACGGCCTCACCTGGATGCGCTCGATGGTCGACGAGGGCTACAGCCCGGCGGATGTCGCGGCCGACGCCCAGTACGTCGCCTTCAAGAACGGCGAGACGTCCATCACCTGGGACGGCATCTGGCAGATCAACGACCTGAAGGAGTCGGGCATCCCGTTCGCGGCGGCACCCGTGCCCGCCATCGGCGGCGACCCGGCCGTGTGGGCGAACTCGCACAACTTCTTCCTGCCTCGCCAGGCCAGCCCCGATGACGACAAGGTCAATGCGGCCAAGGTGTTCATCGCGTGGATGAGCGAGAACTCGGGCGAGTGGGCCGGCGCGGGCATGATCCCGGCTCGCGAGTCCGTGCGCTCGTCGGTCATCGGCGGCACCGTGCAGGAGCCGATCGCCGAGCAGATCGACAACATGCGCTTCCTCCCCGCGGTTCCCGGCCTCGGCCCGGTGCAGGCGGAGACCCTCGAGGTGGCGGTCGCCGACGGCGTCCTCGGCAAGGCGAGCCCCAAAGAGGCGCTGAAGCGCGAGGCGGATCGCGCCACCAAGCTCATGCAGGAGAACCTCGAGAAGTTCGGCGGCTGAACATGAGCACCCAGACGCGCGTGGGCGCCTTCGCAACGGAGGCGCCCACCGCGGCATCCGATGGGGCGGCCGCCCGGCGCGCCGGGGTGTCGCCCACCCGCCAGAAGCCCTTCACGCCCTGGCTCTTCCTGCTGCCCTACCTGCTGCTGTTCACGGTCTTCGTGATCGTKCCGTCGGTGTTCGGCATCTGGATCAGCCTGCACGAGTGGGACTACACGCTGCCGAACAAGCCGTTCGTCGGCGGCGAGAACTACGTCGAGCTCTTCGATCCGAACTCGGTCAACTCCGGCTCGTTCTGGACCTCGATGCGCGCGACCGCGATCTTCACGGTCTTCAGCGTGCCGCTGCTGCTCGTGCTGCCGCTCTTCGTCGCGCTGCTGATGAACAAGTCGTTCCCGGGGCGCAACTTCTTCCGCGCCGTCTACTTCGCGCCGTACGTGCTCGGCGTCGCGGTGGTCGGCCTGATGTGGCGCTACCTGCTCGACAACAACATCGGCCTGGTCAACTACTACCTGGGCCTGTTCGGCCTACCCGACGACACGGCGTGGACGACGTCGGTCCCGGCCGCGTGGGTCGCGCTCGTCGGCGTCACCGTGTGGTGGACCCTCGGGTTCAACTCGGTGATCTACCTCGCCGCGCTGCAGGACATCCCGGCCGAGCTGTACGAGGCGGCATCCGTCGACGGGGCGAACTCGTGGCAGAAGTTCCGCAACGTCACGCTGCCCGGGCTCCGGCCGATCCTCACGTTCGTGACGATCAACACGCTGATCGCCTCGGCGAACATGTTCGGACAGTCGTACATCATCACCCAGGGCGCCCCAGGGCGGGAGACCCGCACGGCCATCTACCAGATCGCCGAGACGGGCCTTCGGAACTTCCAGATGGGTGACGCCGCGGCCATGAGCTACGTGCTGACGTTCTTCCTCATGGTGGTCAGCGTCATCGTCTTCTGGCTGTTCCGTGAGAAGAAGGAGAAGCCGATGCCCCAGGAGCCGTCGGCCGCGCGCGAAGGAGCACTGCGATGACCGCCATCGAGCGCGTGGCCACGCCGGCCGCCGTGACCGCCGTCGAACGGCAGGGCGAGGCGCGCACGGGACGCACCCCCGTGTGGGCCATCGTGCTGCGCTACGTACTGCTCGGCGTGCTCGCGCTGCTCTACATCAGCCCGATCATCTTCATGCTGGTGACGTCGTTCAAGACCAGGGCGGATGCCGCGGGCATCCCGCCGACCTGGATCCCGAACCCGTTCACGACCCAGGCGTACGAGACGATCCTCACGGCGAGCGGCACCCCGGTGCTGATCTGGTTCTCGAACAGCCTCATCGCGGCGGTGCTGCACTCGGCGCTGGTCGTCGTGACCGCCTCGCTCGCGGCCTACCCGCTGGCGCGGATGAGGTTCCGCGGGCGCGGGGTGGTGTTCGGCGTGGTCATCGCCACGCTGCTCATCCCGCCGGTCATCCTGATCATCCCGAACTACCTCATCGTCGGGAACCTGGGCTGGCTGAACTCGCTCGTCGCGATCATCATCCCGACCGCGGCATCCGCGTTCGGCGTGTTCTTCATGCGGCAGTTCTTCCTGAGCCTGCCGGCGGAGCTCGAGGAGGCGGCGCTCATCGACGGCGCGAATCGGTGGAGCATCTTCCTTCGCATCATCCTGCCGCTGTCGAAGCCGGCCATGGCGACGCTCGCCCTGCTGGCGTTCCTCACCAACTGGAACGACTTCCTCTGGCCGGTGTACGTGCTGTTCAGCGCCGACGTGCAGACGCTGCCGGCCGGCCTCGGCACCCTGCAGTCGGCGAACGCCGTGCGGTACGACCTGCTCATGGCGGGCGCCGTCATCGCGAGCGTCCCGGTGCTGCTGCTGTTCGTGTTCCTGCAGCGGTTCATCATCGAGGGCGTCTCCCGCCAGGGACTCAAGGGATGACGCCGAGCCTCCGACGCGTCGCGGCGGCCGGCCTCGCGCTGGCCGCCGCAGCGGCGCTGGCCTCGTGCTCGGCGGGTGGCGGCGATGGTGCGACGGATGCCGCGTCCGGCGGCGCGGCATCCGATTCGCCGTTCGCCCCGGTGATCGACGAGGACTTCCCCGATCCCGACGTGCTCGCGACCGACGACGGCTACTTCCTCTACGCGACGAACGACTCCATGCGGAACGTGCAGGTCGCCCGCTCGGCCGACCTCGTCGAGTGGGAGGTGCTCGACGACGACGCCCTGCCCGAGCTGCCCGACTGGATCATCCCCGGCAAGACGTGGGCGCCCGAGGTGACCGAGCTCGCACCCCGACAGTTCGTGATGTACACGACGACGACGAACTTCTCGCCGTCCCGCCAGTGCATAGCGGTCGCGACGGCGGAGTCGGCGACCGGGCCGTTCACCGTCCAGGGCGACGGCATGCTGGTCTGCCCCGACGAGGAGGGTGGTGCCATCGACGCGTCGACCTTTCGCGACGACGACGGCAGCCTGCACCTCGTGTGGAAGAACGACGGCAACTGCTGCGGCCTCGACACGTGGCTGCAGACCGCGCCCCTCAGCGCCGACGGCCTGAGCCTCACCGGCCCGCCGGTACGGCTGCTGAAGCAGGACCTCGAGTGGGAGGGCGACCTCGTCGAGGCCCCGACCCTCGTGAAGCGCGACGGCGTCTATCACCTCTTCTACTCGGCCAACTCCTACGGCGACGAGACCTACGCCGTCGGCCACGCGACCGCGCCGGCGCTCGCCGGGCCGTGGACCAAGGACCCCGAGCCGTTCTTCTCCACTGACTCGACCGACGGCGCGCTCATCGGCCCAGGCGGACAGGACATCGTGACGGATGCCGCGGGCGACGACGTGTTCGTGTTCCACGCCTGGGACCCCGACTTCCTCGCGCGCAAGGTCTACACGCTGCCGCTCGCATGGGACGAGGGAACGCCCCGCGTCGTCGTGCCCTGACCCTCGGGCGCCTGCTCGCACGTGTGCTCGCACGGCGCCTGATCCGGGGGGCCAGAATGGGATCCGGAGGTCGACGATGATCACGCATGAGGGGTCGAACCAGGTGCCGGCCCGCGAGGGCGTCGACGAGTATGCGGAGAATGCGCCGCTCGTCGAGGCGGTGGCGCGCTGGGGCAGGAGGGCCGCCGAGGGCGGCGCGGCCGCGGCATCCACATTGCACGATGTCGGCCGGCACGTCGGCACGGCCGCCTTCCAGCACGACGCGGAGCGGGCGAACACGCACCCGCCGGTGCTGCACACGCACGACCGGTGGGGCCGGCGCATCGACGAGGTCGAGTACGACGACGCCTACCACCGCATCATGGCGGCCGCGGTGGGCGCCGGTGCGCATACGTCGGCGTGGGCCGATCCGGGTCCGGGCGCGAACGTGGACCGCGCCGCGGCGTTCTTCCTCTTCGCGCAGGTCGAGCCCGGGCACGCCTGCCCGGTGTCGATGACGCACGCGGCCGTGCCGACGCTCGAGCTCGCGGCATCCGGACTTCGCGATCACTGGATGCCGCGGCTGCTGCGCCGCGAGTACGAGCCGGAGCTCGGCGGCGCCGGCAAGTCCCCCGCGCTCGTGGGCATGGCGATGACGGAGAAGCAGGGCGGGTCCGACGTGCGCGCGAACACGACGCGCGCGGATCCGACGGGCGTCGACGACGCGTGGGGACGCGAGTTCCGCCTCACCGGGCACAAGTGGTTCTGCAGTGCGCCGATGAGCGACGCGTTCCTCGTGCTCGCGCAGGCGCCCGGCGGCCTCAGCTGCTTCTTCCTGCCGCGCGTGCTGCCCGACGGGTCGCGCAACGTGTTCCGCATCCAGCGCCTGAAGGACAAGCTCGGCAACCGCTCGAACGCCTCCAGCGAGATCGAGCTCGACGGCACGACCGCATGGCTCGTCGGCGAGGAGGGCCGCGGCGTCGCCGCCATCGTGCAGATGGTCACGCGCACCCGGCTCGACTGCGTGATCGGCACGGCGGCGGGCATGCGCCAGTCCGTCGCCGAGGCGGCCTGGCACGTGCGTCATCGCGCGGCGTTCGGCTCGCTGCTCATCGACCAGCCCGCCATGGCGGCGGTCGTCGCCGACCTCGCGCTCGAGTCCGAGGCCGCGACGGTCACGGCCATGCGACTGGCGCGCGCCTACGACGACGACGCCGACGACGGCGAGCAGGCGTTCCGTCGCCTCGCGACCGCGGTGTCGAAGTACTGGATCTGCAAGCGCGGCCCCGGGCATGCCGCCGAGGCGCTCGAGTGTCTGGGTGGCAACGGCTACACCGAGGCGTTCCCGCTCGCCCGCCGCTACCGGGAGCAGCCGCTGCTCGCCATCTGGGAGGGATCGGGCAACGTCATCGCGCTCGACGTGCTGCGGGTGCTCGCCCGCGAGCCCGAGGCGTTCGACGCGTTCTTCGCCGTGGTCGCCGACGCGACCGGCGTGCACGCGGCGCTCGACCTCGAGATCGCCGAGGCGCAGGCCGTGGTGCTCGAGGTGTCGGCGGATGCCGCGGGCGCGGCCGCCCGGGCCCGGGAACTCACCGAGCGCCTCGCCCTGGTGCTGCAGGCGTCGCTGCTCGTGCAGCACGCGCCCGCGGCCGTGTCCGACGCCTTCGTGCGCACCCGCATCGAGGGCGATGGCGGACTCCTCTACGGCGCGCTGCCGCCGGGCGTCGACACCGCGGCGATCCTCGCTCGCGCCTGAACGCCGGCGCGCGGCATCCCATCCTCCGCCCGTTGCGCTTCGCGCGCGAGCCTTCCTTTCCCGATGTCGGTGCCGAAGTGCCGAAGTGCCGGAGTGCCGAAGTGCCGGAGATGCGCCGCGGAGCGAGCGGTGCCGTCTCCGGACCCCGCGCCGGGCGCCGCGCACGTACGTCTTCACTCTCGGATCTCGGTACCGAAGTACCGAAGTACCGGAACTTCGCGAAGGGAATGATGCTTGGGTGCGCGGGGGTCTCAGCCCACGCGGCGCACCAGGGCGTCGACCGCCGGCCGCTGCCCCTTCACGAGCCGCTCGCGTGCCTCGTCGGGGGTGAACCAGCCCGCGGCGTCGAGCTCGGGGAACGACTGGCGGCGACCCGAGCGCGGCGGCCACTCGATCTCGAACAGGTTGCTGCGCACGTCGGTGGCATCGAAGTCGGACTCCCCGATGAACACGGTCACGAGTTTGCCCGACGCGTAGCGGAACCCGCCGAGCTCCTCGTACGCCACCTCGGGCGCGGGCCGCCCGACCTCCTCGGTGAACTCGCGGAGCGCCGCGGCGAGCGGTTCCTCGTCGGTGTAGGTGCCTTTCGGGATGGACCACGCCGAGGCGTCCTTGCCACGCCAGAACGGACCGCCCATGTGCCCGATGAACAGCTCGAGCCCGGGCTGTCGTCGGTAGAGCAGGATGCCCGCGCTGGTCTCGGCCATGACGACACGCTACCCGGCGGGTGCGACGTGACCGTCAGGCGTCGCCGACGAGCACGTCCTCGGGGTCGAGCACCCTCACCCGTGGCCGACCGTCGTGGCCGACACCGGCGATGTCGGGCAGCCCGCGGAACATCGCTGCGGCCGCGCTGCCGACGCGCGTGACGTTGGAGAAGTCGAGCACGAGGCATCCGCGGTCGCCGACGAGCGGAGCGAGCCGGGTCAGCACCTCCTCGGCGCCGGCGAAGAACACCTCGCCGCGCAGCCGCGCGATGGTGTCGCCGCCGCCGCGCCCGCTCTCGTCGACCTGATCGTCGCGCTCGAGCTGGGCGATCGGGGAGTGCGGCGCGCCGCGGTGCTGCAACATGTGCAGCCCGTACCGCTCCGACAGGGTGCGCAGCATGACGATGCCGCGCACGCTGTTGCCGCGCGCGTCGAGCCGCGGGCTGAACGTGCCGATGCCGAACTCCTCGGGCTGCATCGCCACGATGCCGCCGCCCACGCCGCTCTTCGCGGGCAGTCCCACGTGCACGAGCCAGTCGCCCGACGCGTCGTACATGCCGCAGCTCGTCATGACCGAGGTGGTCCAGCGGGCGACGTCCTCGCCGATGACGCGCTCGCCGCTGATCGGGTTGCGGCCGCCGTTCGCGAGCGTCGCCGCCATGATGGCGAGGTCGCGCGCGTTCACCGACACGGAGCACTGCCGGAAGTAGGCGCCCGTCGCCACCTCGGCCGTCGAGCCGAGCGTGCCGGCCGACTGGGTGAGGTAGGCGAGGGCGCGGTTGCGGTCGCCGGTGGCGTGCTCGGACTCGAAGACCGACTCGTCGAGGTCGAGTTCCCGGGCCGCGAAGGCGTTGAGGCCGGCGTGGATGACCGCGAACTTCTCCTCGGCCGTGTCACCGGCGATGAGCGAGCTCATCACGATCGCGCCCGCGTTGATGAGCGGGTTCAGCGGGCGTCCGGTCGCGGGTTCGAGGCTGATCGCGTTGAACGGCTCACCGCTCGGTTCGACGCCCACGTGGCGGATCACCTCGGCGAGCCCCAATCGTTCGAGGGCGATCGCGAAGACGAACGGCTTCGACACCGACTGGATGGTGAACGTCGTCTCGCTGTCGCCCGACTCGTGCACGCTGCCGCGGACGCTCGCGAGCGCGGCGCCCAACGCCTCGGGGTCGGCCCTGGTGAGCTCGGGGATGTACGACGCGAGTGCGCCGTCGGTGTGCGGTCTCGCCACGTCGAGCACCGAGTCCAGCGCGGCGCGGATCGGGTCGCGGAGGTCTGGGATGGTGGGCTCGTACGGTTCCTCGTCGGCCATGGCGCCAGCCTATGCCTCAGCGCGGCTGCGAGGTCCAGATGAACGGCGGATGCTGCGCCGGCGCGTCGCCCGACGCGACCAGCCGTGCGAGCCGAACCGCGCCGTCGAGCGGGGTGCCGCCCGACACCACGAGCTCGGCGTGCGGGGCCAGCCGCGCGAACTCGTGCTCGAACGCCGCGGTGAAGGCGCCGCCGGCGCCGAACACCCCACCGGTGCCCGCGGCGAGTGCCGGCACTCCGGGGTCGAGGGCCGCGGCCAGCGTCGCCCCGACTTCGGCACCCGCGCGGGTCATGATGTCGAGCGAGACAGGGTCACCGGATGCCGCGAGCCCTCCCACGTCCGCCGCGAACCCGGCGAGCAGCCCCGCGCGGTCCGGGCGGGTCAGGAGCTGCGCGGGCCAGCTCGGCGCGGCACCGAATCGCTCGACGGCCGCCCAGAGCAGTGCCGCGGCATCCGTCGTCACGCCATCGTGCGTGCGGATGGCGGCCTTGAGCGCCTCGATGCCGATCCACGCGCCCGAGCCGCGGTCGTCGTAGAGGTGTCCCCAGCCGCCGACGCGCTTCCAGTGGTCGGCGAGGTCGGTGCCGATCGCGATCGCGCCGGTGCCGACGGCGATGACCGCGCCGCCGCGTCCGCCGAGCGCGCCGAGGTGCGCGGTGACGGCGTCGATCGCGAGCGCGACGGGGGCGCCCGCAGTCGCGTCCGAGATCCGCGCGGCCGCGGTATCTGGCGATCCGACGAGGGAGGCGAGGCCGGTGGCGCCGACCCCGACGCCGGCGATCGCGGCATCCGGCCACCGATGCCGCACGTCGCCGATCAGCGCGACGACGACGTCGGACACGCTCGAACCGCCCTTGCCGACGGTGACTCGCCCGCCCTCGAGTCGGCGCGCCGAAGCCTCGCCGGACGACTCGACGGTCGCCCCCGACGGTGCGAGGACCGCCCGGGAACCGGTGCCGCCCACGTCGATGCCGAGCACCCACGGGCCGCCGGGCCGTTCGTCACTCTCCCAGCCGGCCGATGCGACACTCTTCACGGCCCGAGCCTAGGGGAGCAGCGAGGAGCCGGAATCGAAGATCGCGACATGATCACGATTTCGGAAACTTCTTGCAAACATTGCATGACTCACGAATACTACTTCCAGAGTCACATTCCCGGGCGCGGGTCAGCGCCACAGAGATTTCAATGAGGAGGCATCTATGAAGAAGCGCTTGCTGCCCGTCGCCGTGCTCGTCACGGCCGCGTTCGGGCTCACCGCCTGTGCGGGCGGATCGACCGGCGGCGACGACAAGGGAGACGTCAGCGCCAAGGGGGAGACCCTCGACGTCTGGATCATGGAGGGCACCAACCCCGACTCCGACGCGTTCTTCGACGAGGTCGGCGACGCGTTCACCAAGGAGACCGGCGCGAAGCTCAACGTGGAGTTCGTGCAGTGGGCCGACGCCCACGACCGCTTCGTCACCTCCATCGCCGGCGGCACCACCCCCGACGTCGCCGAGACCGGCACCACCTGGACGGCCGAGTTCGCCGACGCCGGCGCGCTCGCGCCCATCGGCGACTACGTCGACGACGAGGACCTCGGCGACGACCTCGTCGAGGGCCTGGTGACCTCGGGCACCTACGACGACGAGCTCTACGGCATGCCCTGGTACGCCGGCGTGCGCTCGCTCGTCTACCGCTCCGACATCTTCGAGGAGCTCGGCCTCGAGGCCCCGACGAGCTGGGACGAGATCGTCTCCGCCGGCGAGGCGATCAAGGCCGCGCACCCCGAGATGATGGCGTTCGCCGTTCCCGGTGACGCCGAGTTCGGCGTGTACCCCTGGGTCTGGGGTGCGGGCGGCGAGGTCGCGACGAAGGACGGCGACGAGTGGGTATCCGGCCTCGACAGCTCCGAGTCGCAGGAGGGCATCCAGTTCTACACCGACCTGGCGCTGAAGCACGGCTTCTCGTCGGCCGGCGCCACCACGTGGAAGGAGACCGACGTCCTCGACAACTTCGCGCAGGGCAACGTCGCCATGGCCCTCATGGGCTCGTGGACCCCGGCCGCGATCGTGGAGAAGAACGCCGAGCTCGAGGGCAAGTTCGCTGCCACCCCCATCCCCGGCAAGGACGGCGGCATCGCCCCGTCGGTGCTCGGTGGCTCCCACCTGTCGATGTTCAACACGGCCGACAACCCCGACCTGGCGTGGGAGTTCATCAAGCTCATGACCACGGGTGACTTCGCCGCGCAGTGGGGCGAGCAGTCGGGCTACTTCCCCGGCCAGCAGTCGCTGCTCACCGAGACGATGAGCTCCGACGACCCGCTCGTCGCACCGTTCGCCACGCAGCTCGTCGACGGCGGCGGCACCGTGCCGGTGACGCCGAAGTTCGGCGCAGTGCAGGCGAAGAAGACGACGAACACCGCCATCCAGGCGATCCTCTCCGGGCAGAAGACGGTCGAGCAGGCCACGTCCGACGCCGCAGCGGAGATGAACGAGATCATGAACGGCAACTGAGTCCGTGACCTCGACGATCCAGGTTCCGACGCCCGCGCGGGGGGCTGAATCCCCCCGCGCGGGCGGCGGCCCCGTGCAGCGCAGGAGCCCGCTGACGCGCCTGCGGCCGTGGCTGCTCCTCGGCCCGGCACTGGCCGTGCTCGCCGTGYTGCTGCTGTGGCCGCTCGTGCGCGTGTTCCTGTTCTCGCTGCAGGACTACGGCCTGCGCGAGATCGTGTCGGGCGAGCCGAACTGGATCGGCCTCGCCAACTACGGCGAGATCTTCACCGACCCCACCCTGTGGACGGTCGTGCTCCCCAACACCGTCGGGTTCGCGGTGCTCGCCGTGGCGTGCACCGTCGCGCTCGGCACGGGCGTCGCGGTGCTCATGGCCTCGCTGGGCCCGCTCTGGCGCACCGTCGTCGGCAGCGCCATCATGATCGCCTGGGCGATGCCCGCGGTCACCGGCACGTACGTCTGGATCTGGATCTTCGACGCCGACCGCGGCATCTTCAACGAGACCCTCCAGGCGTTGGGGCTCCAGGACGAGCCGGTCAACTGGTTCACCAACCGCTACACGTTCTACGCCATCGTGCTGCTCAACGTCGTGCACCACGGCTTCCCGTTCGTGGCGATCACCATTCTCGCGGGCCTCCTCGGGGTGCCGAAGGAGATGCTCGAGGCCGCCGAGATGGACGGCGCAGGCGCCTGGCGCCGCTTCTGGCGCATCATCGTGCCGAACCTCAAGCAGGTCTTCGCGGTCGTGATCATCCTCTCGACGATCTGGGACTTCAAGGTCTTCGCGCAGGTCTACCTCATGCCCGGCGGGTCGGGCTCCAACCGCGAGGCGCTGAACCTCGGCGTCTGGTCGTACGTGGAGTCGTTCGGCCAGAACCGCTACGGCTTCGGCTCGGCCATCGCCGTGCTCCTGACCCTGGTGCTGCTCGGCATCACCGTCGTCTACGTGCGCACCATGCTGAAGGAGGACGAGCTGTGAGCACCATGACGCCCGCCCCGGTGACCACGCCCGCGGCATCCGGAGCCACCGGTGACACCTCCCGTGATGCGATCCCGCGCACGCGCCGCACCGCGCGCAAGACCCGTTCGGCCGCGATCAAGGCCGTGCTCGTCGTGCTGCTGCTCGGCTTCACGCTCTTCCCGGCGTTCTGGATGCTCTCGAGCGCCTTCGACAAGTCGGCCGGGGCCGGCGGCCAGACGCTGCTGCCCCGCGAGTGGACGCTCGCGAACTTCGAGTACGTGCTCACCGAGGGCGGCTTCGACGTCTTCCTCCGCAACTCGGCGATCGTCGCCCTCGTCACGGTGCTCGCGAGCGCCGTGCTCGCCCTCCTCGCCTCGGTCGCCGTGGCCCGGTTCCGCTTCCGGTTCCGCACCGGGATGCTGCTCATGATCCTCGTCGTGCAGATGGTGCCGCTCGAGGCGCTCGTCATCCCGCTCTTCGTGCAGGTGCGCGACCTGCAGCTGCTCAACACGCTGCTCGGCCTGATGGTCGTGTACGTCGCGCTCTCGCTGCCGTTCGGCATCTGGATGCTGCGCGGCTTCGTCGCGGCCGTGCCGATCGAGCTCGAGGAGGCCGCCTACATCGACGGCGCGAGCTGGGGCCGGATGTTCCGGTCGGTGCTGCTCCCGCTCGTGATGCCCGGCCTCGTGGCCACGAGCGTCTTCTCGTTCATCACCGCCTGGAACGAGTTCATCTTCGCGATGACCCTCCTCGGCGGCGCGACCGAGAACTACACGGTCGCGATCGGCCTGAAGCAGTTCTTCGGCGAGCACTCCAACGAGTGGGGCTACATCATGGCCGCGTCGACGATCATCACCATCCCGGTCATGATCTTCTTCGTCATCGTGCAGCGCCGCCTCTCGAGCGGCCTCGTGGCGGGTGCGGTCAAGGGATGACCGCGGCTCAGGATCCGGCGCTCCGGGCGCTCGTCGGCGGGGTGCTCTGGCCGGGCTTCCTCGGCCGCGCCGTGCCCCCGTGGCTTCGGGCCGAGCTCGGCGACGGGGGACTCGCGGGGGTCGTGCTCTTCTCGCACAACCTCGGTGACGAGGCCGAGCGGGCCGGCCTCGCAGCCGAGCTCCGCGACATCCGCCCGGGCCTCGTCGTCGGCATCGACGAGGAGGGCGGCAACGTCACCCGGCTCGAGGCGGCCACGGGTTCCTCCCTGCCCGGTGCTGCGCAGCTCGGCTTCGTCGACGACACGGATGCCACGACCGCCGTGGGCGTCGCACTGGCCGAGCGCTCGCTTGCGGCCGGCGCGAACGTGGTGCTCGCTCCCGTCGCCGACGTGAACACCGACCCGCGCAACCCGGTCATCGGCGTGCGCGCGTTCGGCGACGAGCCCGAGGTCGTCTCGCGGCACGTCGCGGCGGCCGTGCGCGGCATCCAGTCGGCGGGCGCCGCGGCGTGCGTGAAGCACTTCCCGGGCCACGGCGACACGCATGTCGACTCCCACCACGCGCTGCCGACCCTGACGATCGGCCCCGACGAGATCGAGCGGATGCACCTGCCGCCGTTCCGCGCGGCGATCGACGCCGGGGTGACCGCCGTGATGACCGGGCATCTCGTGGTGCCCGAGTGGGGCGACGCGCCCGCGACGCTGAACCCGGCGATCCTGGGGCGCCTGCGCGCCATGGGCTTCGASGGCGTCATCGTCACCGACGCSCTCGACATGGCGGCGGTGCGCGCCACCGTCGGCGCAGGGCCGGGCGCCGTGCTGGCCCTCCTCGCCGGGGCCGACCTGCTCTGCATCGGCAACCCGCGCAACCCGGGCGCCGATGCCGCGCCCGACCAGGACGAACGCGACTTCCGCGAGGTGCAGCACGCCATCCTCGCGGCGCTCGACGACGGCAGCCTGCCCGTCGCCGTGCTCGAGGCCGCCGCGGCGCGCGTGCGCGCGCTCGGCGACTCGCTCGCCGGTGGGGGATTCACCGGCGAGCAGGGCGGCCCTGGTGTCGAGGCCGCAGCGGAAGGGGGGCGGATGTCGTGGGACACGGCATCCGTCGCCCGCGCCGCGCTCTCGGTCGACGGTGAGGTTCCCGCCTCGACCGGCCCCCGCACCGTGCTCGACGTGCGTGGACGGTCGACCATCGCCGTGGACGGCGACGCCGACTACGTCGCCGACGTGCTCGCCGGGGGAGGTCGCGTCATCCGCGTCGCG
>NZ_JBFUCL010000013.1:0-22934 GCF_056405255.1 Agromyces sp. P1_H4
GCCGACGGCTGGGAGTCGGCACTCGAGTGGAACGGCGAACAGATACCGTACGGTCACCAGGCCGCCGCGTTCGAGCGGCTCAGCAGTGCGAATCTCAGCGACGCGAAGCCGCATCCGTTGCCGACGCTCGTCACGACCGGCACCGGCTCGGGCAAGACGGAGGCGTTCCTCTTTCCGATCCTCGACCACGTGCTGCGGGCAAAGCGCAGCGGGCAAGGCGGCGTGAAGGCGCTCATCCTGTACCCGATGAACGCGCTCGCGAACGATCAGGCCCGACGCCTCACCGAGCTCATCACGACGAACGAGTCCCTCCGTGGCATCCGTGGGGCTATCTATACCGGGCAGACCGGCGCCGAGCGATCGCACGTCACCCCCGACGGACTCATCACGAGCCGCAGCGCCATCCGCTCCGAAGCGCCCGACATCCTGCTCACCAACTACAAGATGCTCGACCAGCTGCTGTTGCGCACCGACGACCAGACCATCTGGCAGCAGAGCACCGACAGCCTGCAGTACCTCGTGCTCGACGAGTTCCACACCTACGACGGCGCCCAGGGCACGGATGTCGCGATGCTGCTGAGACGTCTGAAGCTCACGCTCGAGCGATTCGCCGGATCCCCGCCGCAGATCACGCCGGTCGCCACCTCCGCCACGCTCGGTGACAAGGGTGACCCGACCGCAATGATCGACTTCGCCCGCACCGTGTTCGGTGTTGACTTCGACGAGACGTCGGTGGTCACGGAGGCGCGGATGTCGTACGAGGAGTGGGCGCGCGAGTCGGCCCGGATGGTGGCTGACGCGGGGCTCGGACCGCGGCCGGTGGACAACGCGTTGGTTGCCGCGGTGAACGCGGCGATCGTAGACCCGCGCTCGGCGAGCGTGGACGAGGTCACGCGCGGGGTCGTCGCGTCGCTGTACGAGCGGGACGGTTCAGACGTCGGCCCGGACACGTTCGACGACGAACTGGCCGCGGCGGCGGCGGCCGCACACCCGTTGGTGCAGGCGCTCGCCGACGCGGCATCCGACGCGGTTCGTCTCGACGATCTTGCCGACCGGATCCTGCCGTCGGGGCTCGCCGCCGACGAGACGTACGAGGACCGCGCCGCCCGCCGCCGCGAGTTCCTCGTGACCGTGCTCGCCGCCCTTAGCCACATCCGTGCCGTGCAGGGGCGCAGCGCGCTCTCGATCGATCTGCACCTGTGGCTGCGTGCGCTGACGCGCATCGATCGCGTCGCCGACCCGGTCGCCCGATTCCGCTGGAGCGACGACGGCCAGGTGCTCGGGGGCGATGAGGGTGACCTCGATGCTGCTCCCGCGTATCCGGCGATCTTCTGCCGGCATTGCGGACGCAGCGGGTGGGGTGTCCAGCTCGCGCCCGTCGGCACCTACCTCGACCATGATGACGTCGATATCCGCCTCAATCACCTCCACCGCGAGCGCGGATTCCGTGCGCTCATCCACGCCGCGAACGAGGAACGACGCGCGGCGGAGGAACCGGTCGAGGGTCTGAAGTGGTTCCACGTCCGCGACCGGATCATCGTCGACGCGAGGCCCGACGACGATGCGGTCGTGCTGCCCGTGCTCGTCGTCACCGGTCCCGACGCCGAGGACATGTCGCGCAATGACGACTGCCCATCGTGCGGCCGGGCCGACGGCATCCGTTTCATCGGATCGGCCATCGCGACCATGCTCTCGGTCGCCGTCACCACCCTCTTCGGCGAGCAGGCGCTCGACCCGGCCGAGAAGAAGGCGCTCGTCTTCACCGACAGCGTGCAGGACGCCGCCCACCGTGCCGGATTCGTGCAGAGCCGCTCGCACGTGTTCAGCCTGCGCAACGCCATCCGTCGCGCGGTCGGCGCCCATCCCGCGAACCTCGCCAAGCTCGTCGAGCTGCTGCTGCAGGATGCCGGGGACGACCGCGCGGCCCGGTATCGGCTGCTCGCGCCCGAGATCGTCGACCACGACAACTTCCGCGAGTTCTGGGAAGTCGAGTCAGTGCGGTCGGTCGATCTCGCCGTCGAGGAGCGGGTGCGGCAGCGGCTGCTCTTCGACCTGGTGATGGAGTTCGGTCTGCAGTCGCGCGTCGGTCGCACCCTGGAACTCACCGGCAGCCTCGCCGCCGAGGTGAGCGCCGGCACCGCGGCCAAGCTCGAGTCGATCGGGCGCTCGGTGCTCAAGGGATTCTCGAAGTCGACGACGCTCGACGGGGACACGCCCGCCGTGGTGCCAGCCGAAGCCGTCGTCCGATGGGTGCGCGGCGTACTCGAACGCCTGCGCGACCGAGGCGGCATCGACCACGACTGGTTCCGCAAGTACATCGAGAACGACGGCAAGCGTTGGTACGTCTGGGGCGGACGCCCCCGCGGCGTCGGCATGCCCGCATTCCCGGAAGGGCGCGATGCGCCCGGCTTCGCGCGGATCGGCGCGCCTGCCGCGGCAGGCGGCCCCGGGCAGAAGAGCAACCTCGACCAGGCCAGCTCGAGCCAGAGCTGGTATGCGGCTTGGGCACGCGACGTGCTGGACGTCGCCCCGGCCGCCGGAGCCCATCTCACCCGGTCGCTGTTCGCCGAACTTGACGCCGAAGGCGTGATCTCATCGATCGGGATCGGCGCCGGCGCGGCGACCGTGTATCGGCTCAACCCCGCATCCGTCACCGTGCACCCGGTCGACATCGCCGACCTCGAAGCCGGGCGCCACCTGCTCGTCTGCGACGTGTGTCAGAACCCGGTGCCCGGCACGGTCACCGTCATCGACCAGCTCGCCGACGGACCGTGCACGTCGGCCCGATGCCCCGGCACGCTCGTGCGCAGCCGCGGCGCGGACAACTACTACCGGGCGCTCTACAACGAAGGCGACATGCGACGCGTGGTCGCGCGCGAGCACACGAGCCTCCTCGATGACGAGACCCGCCTCGCCTACGAAGACGGGTTCAAGTCGTCGGGCACCGAGCCCGACAGCCCGAACGTGCTCGTGGCGACGCCGACGCTCGAGATGGGCATCGACATCGGCGACCTGTCGACCGTCATGCTCGCCGGGCTGCCTCGCACCGTCGCGTCTTACCTGCAGCGCGTCGGTCGTGCCGGGCGCCTGACCGGCAACTCGCTGTCGCTGGCGTTCGTCACGGGGCGCGGCGAGCAGCTGCCGAAGCTCGGAGAGCCACTCTCGGTGATCAACGGGGCGGTACGTCCGCCCGCCACCTATCTCAACGCCGAGGAGATCCTTCGCCGTCAGTACTTCGCGTTCCTGGTCGACCGGCGGGCCGTGAAGCTTGTGGATCCGCCGCGGCAGGCGCGGGACGTGTTGCGCACGTCGGAGCCGGACTCCTTCCTCGGCGACCTCGTCGCCGACGCCGAAACACACCACGCTGAGCGCCTCTCGGAGTTCCTCGGTTCGTTCGCACCCGAGACGGTGAGCGACTGGGCGCGAGACGCCCTGCGCGGATGGGCCACGCCGGGCGAGGAGCCCGGGTCGAGCCCTCTCGCGGCCGCCGTGCGCGACGCGGTGCACCGGTGGACGGTGCAGCTCGACGTCGTGCGGTTCCGCCGCGACGCGGTCGCCGACGCACTCGACGACCTGAAGCGCGCCGCCGACCACCCCACCGCGGGAGACGACGAGCTCCGCGAGTACCGCAGCGCACGAGCGTCGTACGCGATGGCTTCGAAGCAGCTCGCCGAGCTGCGGTCGGAACACTGGGTCTCGTCGCTCGAGCGTTTCGGGCTGCTGCCGAACTACTCGCTCATCGACGACTCGGTGCGCCTCGACGTCGCACTCAGCTGGATCGACCCCGACAGCCTCGAGTACCGCGACCGCGCCATCACCTACGAACGCGGCGCCGGCATCGCCATCAGCGAACTTGCGCCCGGAGCGGTGTTCTACGCCCAAGGCATCGAGATCACGGTCGACGCCGTCGACCTCGGCAGCGGCGGCGAAGCTGTGCGCCTCTGGACCTTCTGCCCCGCGTGCGGATTCGGCTATGACAATGGCACTGTCGACAAGGCGCACGCGACGTGCCCGCGATGCGGCAGCTCCGGGATCGCCGACACGGCCCAGCAGCTCCGTCTCGTCGAGCTCGAACAAGTCTCCGCCGAAGTGCGCCGTGACGAGGCGGCGATCGGCGACCGCCGCGATGAACGTCAGCGCGAGCGGTTCGTGATGCAGGTCGCGGCCGACGTCGACCCCGCCGGGATCACCGACGCCTGGTACGTCGACGGCGAAGGGTTCGGCGTCACCTACCTCCGTGACCTCACCGTGCGCTGGCTCAACCTCGGCCGCGTCGGGAATTCCGGCGAGAACCGGGTCATCGCGGGCGACGAACGCACGTCGCCGCTGTTCCGGGTGTGCGCGCGCTGCGGCAAGCTCGACGCCGAAGCGAACACGAACAGCCGCCGCGAGCACAAGCCGTGGTGCCCGAACCGCGAAGCGCGCGACGAACAGGCGATCGCGATCGCGTTGAGTCGCACCCTCACGACGCAGGGCATCCTACTGAGGCTGCCGCCGCGCATCACGATCGGCGACACGCTCGCCGTGCCGAGTCTCTCCGCMGCGATCCTCCGAGGTCTGCGGGAAGTGATCGGCGGCGACCCCGATCACCTCCGCATCGTCGAGACCGTGCAGCCCACGCTCTCCGACGGGAGCGAGAACATCCCCGCATTGCTCGTACACGACTCGGTGCCCGGCGGCACCGGCTACCTCGCCGAACTGGCGAACGTCGACCGCATCCGGGAGCTGCTCGAGATCGCTTGGGTCACCGTCCGGGACTGCCCGTGCCGCCACGAGGGCCGGACGTCGTGTCACCGATGCCTGCTCCCGTACGCACCGGGCGGATCGATCGACCGGGTGTCACGGGCGAGCGCCGAGCACAGCCTCGCCGTGCTCCTCGGGGTGCTGGACGATGAGCCGGCCGAATGGTCCGTCACGCGAGAGGACCCAGGCGTCGTCATCGGCGAGCCCGTGATCGAGTCGCTCTTCCGCGAGGTCTTCATGGCTCGCGCGAAAAAGCTCGGAGCGGGCGTCAAAGAGATCCCCGGCGATCACGGCAATAAGGTGCAGGTGACCTTCCCCGGCAGCCGCCGGATCTGGATGCTGCAGCCGCAGCTCATGCTCGGACACACCCAGCCCGACTTCGTCCTCGAGCAGTTCGGCGGCGGCGCCAAACCGATCGCGATTTACACCGACGGGCGGGCCTTCCACGCTTCGGTCGCGCACAACCGCATCGCCGACGACGCCCAGAAGCGGGAGCTGCTGCGTGAGCAGGGATACCTTGTCTTGGCGTTCGCTTGGGACGAGCTCGTCCGCGCGCGCGACGAGAAGGTCGAACCGGGCGCCCCGTGGTTCGATCAGCAGAAGGCCACTGCGTTCGCCGGAATGTACGGCCTGCCCCTCACCTCCCTCGAGCACGTCGTCGCCAACCCGATGACCTGGCTCATGGGCTGGATGCAGGACCCCGAGAAGGCCGCCAAGCGCTGGGAAGCCGTCGCCGAGGCGCTCCCGATGCTCGTCCGGCAGCCCGCGAGCGTGCTCGTCGACGCCGGCGACCGAAGCGTCGATGAGTTGAGTGCCCTCGCGCTCACCGACGGGCTGCAGGCCGGCACTGACGTGACGACGTGGCAGCTGCGGCACGATCGGATGGTGCTGACGGCGCGGCACCTCGGGCAGGGCAAGACCGAGGCCGCTCTCGTGCTCGACGACCGCGCGACCGCTCTAGTTGGGTCTGGGTTCGCCGATGACTGGCGCACGTGGCTGCGGCTCTCGAATGTGCTCGGCGCACGCGCCGACACGTCGTCGGTGAGCATCGCCGCGCTCAGCGGCATCCGGACAGCCGAAGCTGGAACCCAGCCCGGACCCGCCGATATCACGATGACATCGGACCTTGCCGTCGAATGGCAGGGGCTGCTCGATCTCGCCACACCGGAAGAGCAGGTGCTCATCCACGCGTTCCACGCCGTCGCGGGCATCCCCGTCCCCGAGATGGGGCTCGAGCTCGGCGATGGGATCCCCGCGTCGTTTGCCTGGGTCGAGCCGAAGATCGTCGTGCTCATGCATCCGGCGGCGGGCGACCGCGCCGACCTCGAACAAGACGGGTGGACGGTCGCCGACCCAGACGTGACATCCGTCGCGGCCGCGCTCGGACTCAGCTGAACCACCCCTGCGTGAAAGGACGCCGATGCCCAACCTGATCATGACCAAGATGAAGGGTCAGAAGCACGAGAAAGTCGTGGATCAGAAGATCATGGCGTTCCTCCGGAAGCTGACGGAGGACGATTCACTGCCGGGCTTGAACATCGAACGGATGAACCACCCGGTCGACGAACGAGCTCGAACCGGACGAGTCGACATCCACTTGCGCGCGGTGCTCTACCAGCTAGACCCGATTGGTCAGGAGCGCACCTATATCTACGCCGGCACGTGGGAGCACGACGAGGCGATCGACCGAGCCCGCAGTCGCAAGCTGCAGATCAACCCCGTCAACGGCATTCCCGAGTTCATCGAGTCCACTACCCCGACGGATGCCGCTGCGCCTGCTGGAGCTGCGCCTTCTGCGGAACCCGCGCCCGCGCCCGCCGCAGCGTCCTTCCTGATCGAGCGGAGCTACTTCCGCTCCGATCTCACGGACGAGTTCGGCTTCGCACCCGAGATCGCCGAGAAGGCGTTCGCCGCAACGACCGAAGACGAGCTGCTCGAGTTCGCGACCTCGCTCGAGAATGACTGGCAGGCCTCGGTGCTCCTCGAGATGGCGGTCGGATCGGCCATCTCTCAGATCAAGGAGTCGCTTGGCATCACCGAGACGCCCGAGGTCATCGCCGAAGACCAGCGCCACGAAGACGACAAGCTGGTCGATGCGCTCAAGCACCCGGCCGCGCAGATGCAGTTCACGTTCATCGACAGCGACGAGGAGCTGCAGCGCGTCATCGAGGGTGGCGACTTCGGTGCATGGCGTGTATTCCTCCATCCCGACCAGAGAAAGTACGCCACCACGAAATACAACGGGCCGTTCCGGCTCACCGGCGGTGCGGGCACGGGCAAGACGGTCGTGCTCATCCACCGCGCGCGCAATCTGAGCGCGGACGACCCGGAGTCCCGCGTCGTCCTCACCACTTATACGCGGGCGCTGGCTGACAACCTCCGGCGAGACCTTGAACGGCTCGATCCGACCGTCGAGTTCGCTGGCGGGCTGGGCGAACCGGGCGTGCTCGTGCGTGGGGTCGACGCGCTCGTCGCAGCCGTCCGAGAGCATGCAGGCGCCGGATTCGGCGAGGCGGCCGTCGGGGTCATCGGCGGGCAGGTCGACTCGGCTGCGCGGCCAGTCGCCAACGACAGCGGGTGGGATGCCGCGGTCGACGACTCGGGCGCCGATCTCACCGGCCCGATCCGGACGAAGTCGTTCCTGGCGGGGGAGTACCTGGAGGTCATCCTTCCCAATCGCGTCACGACGAAGGACGACTACTTCACGGCCCGACGCCCGGGGCGAGGTATCGCACTCGACCGGGCGAAGCGAGCCGAGGTCTGGAAGGTCGTCGAGCAGTTCCGGCGGAACGCCCGGATCAACGGCACGGTGACCTACGCCGAGCTTGCGGCGATCGCGGCGGGCTGGCTAGTGGGTCTGGATGGCGGCGAGCCGCGCAGCTTCGCCGACCACCTGCTCATCGACGAAGCCCAGGACCTGACGGCGGGCCACTGGCAGTTCCTGCGCGCATTCACCGCCGTCGGCGGCGACGACATGTTCATCGCGGACGACATCCACCAGCGGATCTACGGCCGCCGCATCGTGCTCTCCCGTCTGGGGATCGCGATCGTCGGCCGGTCACGGCGACTCAGCCTCAACTACCGGACCACGGCGCAAAACCTCCGCTACGCCCTAGGACTGCTCGAAGGAGCTGAGTTCATCGACGCGCAGGGCGACGCGGAGAACGTCGCCGGGTATCGTTCTTCCCGCCTTGGGCCGGAGCCTCGACTGCTCGCAAGTACCTCGGCCGGAGACCAGTACAACGCGCTGGCCGAGACGATCCGTGGCTGGCTGGACGAGGGCGTGCGCCCCGAGACGATCGCCGTGCTGACCGCGTCGAATAACGGCTCCAAGGACGTGCACGACGCCCTGGCGCACCACGACATCCGCAGCACGATCCTCACCTCGGCCAAGCAGACGGGCACCGATCCGGTCGTCCTGACGATGCACACTTCCAAGGGCATGGAGTTCTCGCGGGTGATCCTCTTCGACATGTCGGACGGGTCGTTCCCGTCAGCGTGGGCATCGAAGGGGCTCGCCCCGGAGGACCGTGCCGACCAGGCGTTGCGCGAGCGGTCGCTGCTCTACGTGGCGTCGAGCCGGGCCCGCGACGAGCTCGTCGTGCTCTGGAAGGGTCGCCCGTCGTCACTGCTTGCATCCGCCTGAATCCATCCGACTCTCGTATCTAAGGAATCGCAGTGTCACTCGTACTCCGACAGCTGAAACTGACCAGCAGCACCGATGAGGTGAACTTCGAGGCGATCCTCGGGGGAGGGTCGGTGCTCTCCATCCCGTTCTTCCAGCGCCCCTACAAGTGGCAGACCGCGCGGTGTCAGCAGCTCGAGGTGGATCTGCTTCGGCTGGTCGAGGGCGAAGACGACGTTCACTTCGTCGGCGCCGTCATCATGCACCAGCTCCCCAGCGGGCCGGCTGAGCTCGCAGTCGACGAAGTCATTGACGGGCAACAACGACTGACGACGGTCTACTTGTACCTGTGTGCGGCGATCAATGCTCTCGCCGTCGCAGGCGAGGCCGAGGAGGCGGCTCAGTTGTTCCGCCGGTACATCGTCACCAACGTCCCGACCGGGCGCCGGTCGAACCTCCGTCTACAGCCGAGCGGCGAGGACCAGGGTGATCTGAACGTCGTCATTAGAGAGCTCACCACGATGCGACAGCTCGAGCCGGCTCTGATGGGCGCGCACATCAACCTCTTGCCGTCGAATGAGCGCAAGCACGGGCGCGTCGAGACGAACTACAAGCGGGCCAAGAGATTCTTCCGGATGCAGGCCGCGGAGGGCGGAATCGATCGCATCCGGGACATCTATACGGCGCTGCTCCAGCAGTTGAGTGTTGTGGTGATCGATGTGAATGATCCAACAAACGGGCCGAAGATCTTCGACAGCCTCAACTCGCGGCAGGAGCCGATGACGATCGGCGATCTCGTCCGCAATGACGTCTTCTTGCGGGTGGCGCTCGAGGATCCCGATCAGGCGATCGAGATCGACCGTGAGCGGTGGGGGCCGTTCTACTCGGCGTTCAAGACCGACACGAAGGACTATTTCGACGCGTACTTCTTCCCTTTCGGTCTCATCCACGAGCCGAATCTGCGGAAATCGGAGGTCTACCCGACGCTCAAGCGCGAGTGGGGTCGGATGAGTCCCGTCGAGGTGATCGACTCCCTCGCGGTGTACCAGCCGGACTTCCTCGACCTGATGATCGGCGGCAATCGTGCAGGCCACGCCGCATCGACGGCGCTCCGGTTCGGTCGGCTTCGGCGGGCGAACCTGCCGGCTTCTGTGCTGCCCTTCCTGATGCAGCTGTCACACGCGATGCGGAACGGGTCGGTCGGCGTCGAAGACGGCGACGGCATCCTCGACGTGGTCGATGCGTTCCTCACGCGTCGAGCGATCTGCGGGTTCGAGCCCACGGGTCTGCACGCCGTTTTCAAGCGACTTTGGCTCGACTGCGACAACTGGTACACGCCGCGTCGGGTCGCCACCGAGATCAAGAAACACAGGACAGTGACCTGGCCGACCGACGCCGAGGTGTCGGCAGCGGTGCTCGACCGCGCGGTCGCTGGAGCGGCGATCGTGCCGTACCTGTTGCAGGAGCTTGATCCGGCTTCACCCACCACCGTGGGGTATGTCGAGCGAGTGCTCCCCGAGAAGCCGAACGAGGCATGGGCGCAGTTCAGCGAGGAGGAGCATGTGCATTTCCGCGATCTTCTGGCTAATCTGGTGCCCCTCACCGAGACCCCGACGCATGCGGCGGTACACCAGCACTACGACGACAAGCGGCGGCGCTTCGCCGAGGAGCCGCAGTTCGAGTCGACGCGCGCGTTCGCCGTCCGCCATACGCGCTGGGATGGTCAAGAACTCGTCGCGCGATCCCACGAGTTGCGTGATCTCATCCTCGGGCGTTGGCCAGACACGATCAGCTGACGAACATGTCGGATCGGAGCAGCTCATCGCACCAAGATGGAGGCAAATCCTCAACGATCTCCGACTTGCTCGATGACGGCCCGAGCTCGGGGCAACGAGGGAGCTAAGTGCAGCACGATCGGGTGAGCGTGGGCATCGAACCCACGGATCTAGAGGGGGTGGCGCTTGTCCTCGGCTCGAATGAGTGGTTGTCTTTCGCGGAGTCACGGCGGATCCTCAGGGATGGTGGGCGGGCTCATCTTCATCGTGAAATCGGGCGTCGTCGTCTGTCGTGGCTGAAAGACTCAGAGTCGGCGGCTTCGGGGCTGGCGGGGGCGGGAATACGTGCTGCCCTGCTCGGAGACTCCAACTTTCCCAGCCGATTGCTGAGGCCATCGCTTCGATTTCCTGTAACCGAGATGTTGTACGCCGGTGACCTTGCAATTGCAAACCGCCGCGCTGCTGCATTCCTGGCAGAAGATCCCGTGAACAGAAGAGAGATGCAGGCATGCATCCGCCTGACGGAGTCCATCCGCTCTCCATCGAATGCGGTGATCGCCCCTGGTGCAAGTTCGATCGCAAACGTCTGCCGGAGACTCGGTGTTCCAAGAGTCCTCGTGGAGTCCGGTGTCGCGCTACGTGCCGGCACAAGCGACGATAGGGAAGAACTTCTGTTGGCGGCGCGGTCAGCCGATGATTTCGAGATATCGGATGACCAACCCGATGGGCGAGTCGTCGCGGCCCTTTCTGACGTAGTCGTCGTGATCAACGGCCACCGCGGAGGTTGGGTTCACAGAGCCGCGATCTGGGCGCGGCAACAAGGGCTCGCGGTCGCGGTGGTCCAATACTCGGGAGTGGCAGCTATTGGTGCCGCCGAGGCGCTGCTCCGGGCGGGTGCTCCTGGAATCACGACTCCGCCTGAATTCGCCTCGCTCTTTGAGCGGGTGGGAGTCCCTGGGGCATTTGAGCGTTCGGATGCCACCGAACGTGTGCTACCGCCAGTCGAACGCGACAGGTATGGCGTACTCGCTCCGTCTGGGCGCGCATGGGTTGCGCGGGGCGGGCTCCACTGGCATGTCTTGCCGGACTGCGTTCGCTTGCTCGATGAGGCGGCTGACGATCCCACGAAGATCCAGATGGGAATGCGCGGAGTGCCATGTGGAGTGTGTGTGCAGACAGGACGCTAGGCGACTGCCGTACTCTCCGATCAGAGCGACCGCGTAAGCGGCTGCACGGGCACGACTACGGTGAGGAGGTCACGACGACCAAAGGTAGTCGAATTCGGTGTACGAGAGCTCCTCGCCGAACTCCTCGAATGTGTCGGCGACGTTGACGATCAGACACCGCTCGTCCCCACCGTTGCGCGGTCCCCGGAGGCCCCGGCCGATCATCTGGTGATACCGGTTCGGGCTGAACGTCGGACGGGCGATGTAGAGCGCACGGACGTTGGGCGCATCGAAACCCTGGGTGAGCAGATCACAGTTCACGAGCACGCGGATCTCATTCGCCTTGAACTTGTCGATGATCCTTCGGCGTTCCTGCGGCCGCATGCTGCCGTCCACTGCTGCGGCCGACCGATCGTCCAAGCGAAGGAGCGCCGCGATGGTGTGGGCGGACGAGACCGAGGCAGCGAACACGATGATCTGCCAGTCCGGATCCTGACGAATGACATCGTCGACGACCGTCTGGGTTCTCTGAAGATCGTGGCCGAGCCTGTCGAGCATCGACTTGGTCACCTCGCGCATGCGACGGAACTCCGTTCGATCGCTCCCGGTCGGGCTGAGAATGGATCCGTCGAGCACGTAGTGATCGACTTCCGCGAGGATCCTTTCGCGCCTGAGCTGACCGATCGGGTCGTCAGGATCGAGTGACTCGAGTTTGTTCCGACCGAAGCGCTCGGCGAATCGGCTGTTCGTCTCTGCGTTCCTGCCGCGATACGGAGTCGCTGTCAGGCCGAGCAAGGGTCGTGGTGTCTTCGTCGGTGTGATGCCGAGCCACCGAAGGATGGTGGTGTACGTCTTCGTCAATGCGGTGTGCGCCTCGTCGATGATCACGAGGGTTGCGTCCGCAAGCCACGCATAGTCGTCTGCATAGCTTGAACCGATCCGAGCAGCCACTTTGTCGTCGACGGCAACGACGACTTGGAGTTCGAATGCCGACTCCTCAACGTCGTAGCGTCCCCAGAATCTCGAGAGGTCGAGAAGGCGCTCGTCGCCGAGGGCTCGCCAGACATCCGTCCAGGTCTGGATCGCTTGCTCGCAGAGTTCCTCGGACTGGGCGATCCACAGGATCGGACCGCGGAGCTCGCCGATGACGAGCATTCGGACCACCGCTTCGACGGTGACCCTCGTTTTGCCCGCGCCCGTGGGGAGGAAAAGGAGCGCACGCCGCTGAGACGGATCGTCTGTCAGTGCGAGATCGCGGATCCGAGACGCGAGATCCTCCTGGTAATCGTGGAGCGGGGAGAGTTCGACCCGCCCGCTCACCTGCTGACTGGCAGGCCGGGATCGGCTTCGTTGGCCCGCGAATTCCGAAGGGAAGCCGAGCGAGCGCACGAAGGCTTGAGCCTGCTTCGAGCCTTCCCACTCACGCGGTACGTTGAGCCCGCGCGCCTTGAGTTCGTCTTTGAGCCACCACACCGCATCGAGGCCACGGACTCGAAGGAAGAGGTCGGCGATCGCTCGGTCGTCGAGTCGTCCTTGCTTCGCTTCGACGGCGTCCAAGAGACCGTTCGGCAGATTCGAACGTATGGCRTCCACACCGATGAGGAGATGCAACCGGTCGACGTCGGTGGCTGCCGCGCGAGTCTGCTCGACGAGTTCGTTGCGATGAAGCATCTCGTCGGTGGAGAGAACCCACTCGATGTCGTCGCGCGTCATTCGGAGACCCAGACGAAGCGACACCTGCTCTAGGACGCCGTACTCATCGAGCGAGTCATCGATAACGATGATGTCGTCCAACCGGACGCTCGGCATCCGCTGTTCGACCACACCCGATGGGGTTGTGACGCGTCGCAGGATCTCCGGACTGGATCGAACTCGGAAGGCCGATTTCCCCAGCTGAGCCCGTTGCTGAAGGCTCGGGAAACGGTCGATCAACAGTTCCGGGTCGCTTTCGTCGCGCACGACGACTGCCCGGGCAAGGGCGACATCGCTCGTTTGGAGACCCCATACGCGAACCAATGCGTTCGCCCTCTCGACGCTCCCGTCCAGATATGGCATTCCATGCTCATCGAGCACGGACTGGTCGTCTCGCGACACGGCCAGCACGACGTCGGCGGGATGCGCCAAGACCACGTCGCCGCGCGTCGCGGCCGGGATCTCAGCAACGTCTTTGAATCGGGAACGGGCCGCGGCTGTGAGGACGACCTCTGTCAAGCGAGAAACGTCGGAGACGGGATATCCCTGCCGGCCAAGGAAGGACGCGATGACGCGATCGGGGACTTTCGCCAACTCGGAGGGAGCATACAATCTGGCGTCGTCGAGCTCGGTCGTGACCGGGAGGAATGCAGCATACTCGGCGAGATCGGTGCCGACGGCATCCGCGATCCGGGTGGGTCCCTGCGAAGTGATCACGAGGCCGTGTCGTTGAGTCATCCACCAATCGGGGCTACGAACCGGGACCTCGGCACTTCGAGCCCCATCGCCGACGGGGACGGCCAGCACCAGTTCACGATGGTCGAGCTTCTCGAGCACTGTACGGGTCCACGCGACGAGTTCGGTGTGCTCGGCCTGCAGCTCGAGGAAGATTGAAAGCGGGCCGATTCCAGTCAGCTCGGGCCGAGGAACGTCACGCACTTCGACGTGGTGTCCTTCGAGCTTCCGCAACACATCGCGCGTGATTTCCGCCCAGTAGAGGTCGATAACGGGCTCCTCGTGAACGGGGAAGTCGATGCGGGGACCCGTCAGGCAGCCGGCCGCGATGAGAAGGTCGATGCGATCCTGGAGGTCGTCAGCGGCATGCCGGTGCGCTACGGAGCGAGCGAACGTGTTGTCCGTGAACACCTCGCGTGCCTCTGACATCGTTCCAGCGCGTGTGGCGAGTTGTAGTGCGACGTCGCGGGCACGGACCGACGCGATGACGTCTGCGGCCAACTGCGGCGTTGCATCGCGAAGTGCCGACCAGAGACGCATCCACTCGTCGCTGGTCCAGGATGCCCGCGCCGCCGCTCCGATGGCCGTGGCGATCTCGTCCGCCGAGACGTCGCGGAACCCGATCCGATGCAGCAGTTCCCTGATGGCCTGCTGTTCTGCAGCCCAACGTGCCACGTACCTGATGTTGTCGACCTGCTCAGCATGGAGTACCGGGATGAGCGCACCCAAAGGAGCGGCAGCGGGACTCACCCAGTCGCCATCCTCGGTCGGCACGATCGGCGCGTCGTCGATCAGATTGTGGTCGAACCCGCGGTCCGAGAGGGTGAGGTAGACATCGAGTGCCTGGGGGAGGGCGTCGTCGCCTTGAGTCGTCGCAAGCTCGACCAGCCATTCCGCCACGGAGACCTCGCCTGTGGACGGGATTCGGTCATCATTGCGTAGTAGCGCCCGGAATCGCGTGAAGCGATCTCGACCCGTCGAGAAACAGGTCGGGTGAGGAAAGGTCTCTCGGGTGACCACGTCGAGCCACTTCCCGATCACGTCAACAGGGACGACCGGAACGTTGAGCATCGGCACCCCGTCGAACCAAGCAGGCTTCCGGAGCCGACCATTCCGATCGGGGACGATGGCCCGTGTGCGTCCGAGTGCAGGGATGCGCATGGACAGCTCGGCGTCAGCTGCGCTGCGAACCTCGCGGCCTCGGGCTGGGAACAAGTCGAGGTGGGCAGCGGGGTCATCCGGCGTGGCGGCGCGGGGCGCCACTTCGAGGAAAAGCTCCGAGCAGATGCCAAGGAGATCCTTGTTCAGGTCGCTGTCGGCCACAAGGGTTGTGCGGTCATCGCTGATGTGCCAAGGGGCATTGAAGATACCGCGGGCCGTCGTCTTGTCCTGAAGGGGGAACCATGCCCACAGCTCACCGATTTCGTTGCCACCGTCGGGCTGCACTGCATAGGACACCGTCATCCGGTTGCGACTGATTGTCGCTGGAAGTTCCTGCTGAAGGGCCGGAGAGGGGGAGTACTCGCGTTCTCCGAAAAGCCACCGGGACTCGACGCCGCCGGCATCGGTGAGGACGACCTCCCCGGGCTCTTCCGCGCTGCGACGGTGGGATGCGGCGTGCAGTACGCCGCCCTGCCCTTGAAGGACGATGTCGAGACGATCAATGGACTTCATGAAGAGAAGGGATCGGGTGCGGAAGTCGGCCAGTTCGGCGCGGATTCTGGCACCTTCGCGAGCGAGCGGCAATTTGACGATGGTCGTCGCCCACGTCGCGAGGTCGGCGAGATGAGCGTCATCCCCCATCTCCGCCGCGGTACTCAGGAGGCTCGGAACCCTGAGAAGCGGGAGACGGCCGCTCTTCGATCTCAGTTCCCCGAACAGTGGAAGGACCTCGGGAGCATTGAATGCGAACGCGACGGACTTGCTGAAAATCTGCGGATGATCGGTGATCGCGAGTACCGACTTGAAGCCGAGGCCGAATCGTCCGATCGACTCCTCGTCGCGCTTCTCGCTGATGAAGGCGTAGCAGAGTGCTGTGATGCCTTTCTCGCTGAACGGGCTGCCTTCATTCGCACAATAGAGGCTTCCGTCGGCGATCCTGAGCTCGACCCTTCCGCGTATACGCGAGTCGGTGAGGGCGTCGGCCGCGTTCTGAAGAAGTTCGGCGACTTGGCGCCGACCATATCCGCCCTCGCGATAGTTGTCCTCCGCACCGACGTGCTCATCGAGGAGTCGCGGATTCAGCCGATAGGTGTCGATTGCCATCGTCTGCTGCGCGAGGACGAACGCCTCCAGTGCAGCGTCGGTGTTCGCCCAACTCATTGTGAGCCTCGCCGTCGACCAAGAAACTGGCGGAGAATCGCGAGTGAGGGGACGCGAGCGGGTTCGGTACCGAGGGCGGGCTGAGGATCGGGCATGCGAATCGGAGTGAGAGCGGGCACAGGATCGGTCGGCACCGGATCGCTGGAGCAGTTCTCAGCGCAGGGGCTTGTTGCAGGCGCCGTCGGCGGGATTGGACCCAGCACGGACCGTGCGACGAGTTGCCAAGCGATCGCAAACGGTGTCCGGTCGAGCGTTTCGGCTATCGCCTCGATCGCTGCTCCCTGCTCGTAGAGCTCGACGATTTCGAGAAGGTCCCCCATCGCGTACGGCATTCCGTGGTTGGGTGGTGGATGACCTGGCATGTCCGACGGCACACGTCCGATCAGCGACCGGCAGAGGTCTTCGACCACAGACCGCTCGCTCAGACCGGTGAGTGACGCGATGTGGAACGTGGACATGCCAGCACGATAGGCCTCCAGGACCGATGGCCCCCGTAGTTCCACCTTCGATGCCTGCGTTAGTTGGTTGCTTGCCGAGGGTGCGAGGGCCCCCGTCGTCATTGATCGCGCCGGGGTTGAGGTCCTCGCAGCAATCGCTGAGGTCTGCTCCTTCGTCGCGGCCGCGGACTTCTTTGCCGTTGTGTTCGCCGTAGTCGACTTCCTCGCGGTCGTCCTCGCCGGTTGCGGGCGGCCTTCGGCCCAGGCGATAGGCAAACCTCGGTGGGTCAGGTCTCGGACGGCTGTCGGTGAATCCGGCGACGCCGTTTTCCGATTGATGCCGGAATTCGTCCGAGCGGGAGCCCTGACGGAGGTCGGTGCGGACACCTGAGCATGGGTGTGGGATCGACCGAGCGGTAGTTCCGACTCGAGGTAGTCGCGGAGCGACTGCGAGCGCGACGGGTGACGGAGTTTCTTCATCGTCTCCGTTTCGATCTGGCGGATGCGCTCGCGGGTCACGCCGAAGGTGTCGCCGATCTGGTCGAGGGTCTTCGGCATGCCGTCGCCGAGGCCGAAGCGCATGCGGATCACGCCCGCCTCRCGCTCGCTCAGCGAGTCGAGCAGCGACTCGAGCTGCTTCTGCAGCATCACGAAGCCCACCGCATCCGCCGGATCGAGCGCGTTCGGATCTTCGATCAGGTCTGCCAGATAGACCGGATGCGGTTCGTCATCAATGAATTCCAAGCCCACGACTCGATCCAGTGAGAGTATCGGCCGGCCGTRCTTCTGCACCTCGATGACCTTCTCGGGGGTCATGTCGAGCTCGCGGCTGAGCTCCTCGGGGGTGGGCTCGCGACCGAGGTCCTGCAGCATCTGGCGCTGGACGCGGGCGAGCTTGTTGATGACCTCGACCATGTGCACCGGGATGCGGATGGTGCGCGCCTGGTCCGCCATGGCGCGGGTGATCGCCTGGCGGATCCACCACGTCGCGTACGTCGAGAACTTGAAGCCCTTCGTGTAGTCGAACTTCTCGACCGCACGGATGAGGCCCAGGTTGCCCTCCTGGATCAGGTCTAGGAACTGCATGCCACGGCCCGTGTAGCGCTTCGCCAGCGAGACGACGAGACGCAGGTTGGCGCCGAGCAGGTGGCTCTTCGCACGCTGGCCGTCCTTGGCGACCCACTGCAGCTCGCGACCGAGCTGCGAGCGCTTCTCGGAATCGGTCATGTGCGAGAGCTTCTCCTCGGCGAAGAGACCGGCCTCGATGCGCATGGCCAGCTCGACCTCTTCGGCCGCGTTCAGGAGCGCGACCTTGCCGATCTGCTTCAGGTAGTCCTTGACCGGGTCGGCCGTCGCACCGGTGATGGCGCTCGAGTAGACCGGGACCTCGTCCTCGTCGTCGACCGCACGGAGCACCAGCGCACCCGTCGGGTGCGGCTCGACGGCGACGGGCTTCGTCTCCTCGTCGTCGGTGTCGGTGTCGGCATCCGTCTCGGTGGCCTCGACGACCGCCGCCGTGTCGACCTCGACCTCGGCGTCGACCTCGACCTCTTCGAGCTCGCCGGGCTCGACCTCGTCCTCATCGTCGCCCGTCGCGCCGGCCTTGGCCTTGGTGCGCGGCTTGGCGGCGGTCTTCGCCGTGCTGGTGCGCGGCGTCTTCGTCGCTGGGGTGGCCGCCTTCGTGCCGGCCTTCGCCGCGGGGGCCTTGGTGGCCGTCGCGGCGGTCTTCGCGGCGGTCGACTTCGCAGCCGTCGTGCGCGCAGCGGGCTTGTCCGCCTCGCTCTTCGCCGACGTCGCAGCCTTCGTCGTTGCCATTGGTTGAACCTCTCCTACCGTTGCCCGGCGCGTGCCCTCTCGGGCGCTCGGCTCGTGCTGTCGGCCCGGTCGTTTTCGGACACTATGAGGACCCATGTCAAGTCTGCTTCGTCGGCGCACGTGAACTGCGCCAGCAGACCAGAACGGGTCCTGACTCCATTATACAGACTCGGGGTCGGCCGGACGTCGCTCCGCCCGCTCCTCGCCCACATTGTGCAACGTGCAGGAGGCATCGGGAATTCCCGGTTGGCCGGGCGCTTCGACCGCTCATGAATGCCGGACGACGACCCCGGCAGGCCCTCCGCGATCGGTCGATGTCACCCGCCGAGGGGCGTGTCGTCGTCCCGGGTGCGGCGGTACGCGAGGAACTTCTCCAGCTCGGCCGCCAGCTCGTCGGCCGAGGGCAGCTCGCCGTCCTCGTCGGTGAGCGGCGAACGGAGCGAGGTCCCCTCCATGTAGGAGTCGTGGCGCTGCTCCAGCGTGCCGACGAGCTTGGCGAGCTCGCCGTTCTCGGCCACCTGCTCGTCGATGCGGGCGATGAAGTCGCGCCCCTGCTCGCGCAGCGCATCAGTCGGGAAGATCCGACCGGTCGAGGCGCTGATCGCCTCGAGTGCCGCGACGGCGGCCGTCGGGTACTCCGCGTCGCTCAGGTAGTGCGGCACCAGGAGCACGAAACCGGTGGTCGGATGCCCCTGCTCCTGTAGCCGGTACTCGACGAGGTGCAGCGCATTCGAGGGAACCTCGGTGGTCGGCCGCCAGATCGACATGGCCTCGATGAGGTCGGCGCGGTTGCCGCTGACCGTCATGCCGATGGGCCGGGTGTGCGGCACGGGCATGGGAATGGAGTTGATCCAGGTCGTCGAGGAGACCTGCAGGTCGTCGATGAGACCGAGCAGCGCCGCACCGAAGCGCTCCCACTGGAAGTCGGGCTCGTAGCCCGTGAGCATCAGGAACTCCTGCCCGATCTCGTCGCGCGCGAGGTCGAGGCTGAGACGTGGCGGCCGGTAGTCGGCGAGGTGGTCGCCTTGGAACAGGATGATCGGCCGGCGCGCACGGTAGTCGAGCAGCTCGTCGGCCTCGAAGGTCGCCACGACGGTGGTGTCGAGCGTCGACAGCAGGTAGTCGCTAGTCTGCGCGACCGCGGAGCCGGCGTCGGCGAATCCGGTGAGGCCCGCCACGAGTGGCAGCCCGGGTGGGACCTGGACGTCCGGATTCAGCTCGTAGAGTGACCGGGGATCGCGCATGCTTCCAGCCTACTGACGCCGTTCCGGGCCCCCTCCCGTTCGCGGACCGGTGGAATGATGCCGAGAGCGAACACGTACGATCGCCTGCATGACCGTTCCCTCGCTCTCCGTCTCCGCCTCCCCCGCCGTCGGTTCCGACGCCGACGTCGTGATCCTCGCAGCGACGAGCGGCAGCGACGGCGCCGAGCTCATGGCGGTCCCGGGCTACGAGTGGGTGCCCGCGGCGCTCGCCGCCGTCGGCGCGAAGGGCACCGCCGAGGAGTTCACACGGCTTCCGGGCAACGGCGACGGCCCCCGCATGGTGGTCGTGGCGGGCACGGGCGGTGCAGCGGATGCCGCGGCGTACCGCCTCGCGATCGGCAGCGCCGTACGGCAGCTCTCCGGTGTCACGTCCATCGCCATCGCGATCCCGACGGAGGACCCCGTACTCGCCGCAGCAGCCCTCGAGGGCGCGGCACTCGGCGCCTACGCCTATTCCGAGTACAAGTCGGCCGTGAAGGCGCCGGTCGAGCGCATCGTCCTGCACTCCGAGCTCGACGAAGCGGTCGTCGGCCTGGATCGCGTCCGCGCCGTCGCGGCCGGTGTCGCCCGCACGAAGGACCTCGTCAACGCATCGCCGGCCGACCTGTTCCCGGCGCGGCTCGCCGAGCTGGCGGTGGAAGCCGCGAGCGGTGCCGGCGTCGCCGCGAAGGTCTGGGACGAGGAGGCGCTCGCCGAGGGCGGCTTCGGCGGCATCCTCGGCGTGGGGCTCGGCTCGAGCCGTGGGCCGCGGCTCGTACGGCTCGACTACGCGCCCGACGGGGCATCCGTGCACCTCGCCCTGGTCGGCAAGGGCATCACCTTCGACTCCGGTGGCCTGTCGCTGAAGCCGATGGCCTCGATGGTCGGCATGAAGACCGACATGGCCGGAGCGGCCGCCGTCCTGTCGGCCGTCGTCGCCCTCGCCGAGCTGCAGGTGCCCATCCGCGTCACGGGGTGGCTCTGCCTCGCGGAGAACCTGCCGTCCGGAACAGCGGTGCGCCCCAACGACGTCCTCCGCATGCACGGTGGCACCACGGTCGAGGTGCTGAACACCGACGCGGAGGGCCGGCTGGTCCTCGCCGACGGGCTCGTCGCCGCGAGCGCGGAGCAGCCCGACGCCATCATCGACGTCGCGACGCTGACCGGAGCGCAGGTCGTCGCGCTGGGCCATCGCATCACCGGGCTGATGGGTGACGACGGCCTCGTGGCCGACGTGCGGGCCGCAGCCGACGCCGTGGGCGAGGCGACCTGGCCGATGCCGCTCCCGGCCGACCTGCTCCCGTTGCTCAAGTCGGATGTCGCCGACCTCGCGAACACGAAGCTCGGGGTCACGGTGCCCGGCATGCTGCTGGCCGGTGTCTTCCTGCGCGAGTTCGTGGGCACGCGCGACGGATCCGAGGACCGGATTCCGTGGGCGCACCTCGACATCGCCGGCCCCTCGAACAACTCCGGAGGTGCGTGGGGATACACCGGATCGGGGGCCACCGGGGTGGCCGTCCGCACCCTCGTCCGGCTGGGCGAGGACCTCGCCGCCGGGTAGTAAGGTCATATGGGCGAGAACGTCGCCCGAGCACCCTGCCCCCGATCATCAACGGCGGCAGTCCGTGTCGCAGATCAATTGCGCAAGGGAGATTGCGGTTGTCCGAGCAGAACTTTGACATTGTCATCCTCGGTGGCGGCAGCGGAGGGTACGCGGCGGCGCTGCGTGCCGTCGAGCTGGGCTTCACCGTCGGCTTGATCGAGAAGGACAAGCTGGGTGGCACATGCCTGCACCGCGGGTGCATCCCGACCAAGGCGCTGCTGCACGCGGCCGAGGTCGCGGACAGCTCGCGGGAGTCGGCGAGGTTCGGCGTCCGCTCCACCTTCGAGGGCATCGACGTGCCCGCGGTCACCCAGTACCGCGAGAGCATCGTCGCCAGCAAGTTCAAGGGCCTGCAGGGGCTCGTCAAGGCGCGCGGCATCACGGTGATCGAGGGCGAGGGTCGCCTGGTCGCCCCCAACGCGGTGCAGGTCGGCGACGACCGCATCGTCGGCAAGAACATCGTCCTCGCGACCGGCTCGTACTCGCGCTCGCTCCCCGGCCTCGAGATCGGCGGCCGCGTCATCACGAGCGAGCAGGCACTCGAGCTCGACTTCGTGCCCCGCAAGGTGGCCGTGCTCGGTGGCGGCGTCATCGGCGTGGAGTTCGCCAGCGTCTGGAAGTCCTTCGGCGCCGACGTCACGATCATCGAGGCGCTCCCCCACCTCGTGCCCAACGAGGAGGAGTCCGTCTCGAAGCAGCTCGAGCGCGCCTTCCGCAAGCGCGGCATCGAGTACAAGCTTGGCGTCCGCTTCCAGGGCGTGACGCAGCACGACGACGGCGTCGTCGTGACGCTCGAGAACGGCGACACCGTCGAGGCCGAGCTGCTGCTCGTCGCGGTCGGGCGCGGGCCGGTCACCCAGGGCCTCGGCTACGACGAGGTCGGCGTCACGATGGATCGCGGATTCGTCATCACGGACGAGCGCCTGGCGACCAACCTCCCCGGCGTCTACGCGGTCGGCGACATCGTTCCCGGGCTCCAGCTCGCGCACCGCGGATTCCAGCAGGGCATCTTCGTGGCCGAGGAGATCGCGGGCCTGAACCCGATCGTCGTCGAGGACGTGAACATCCCCAAGGTCACGTACTGCGAGCCCGAGGTGGCGTCCATCGGCTACACCGAGGCGCGCGCCGCCGAGAAGTTCGGGGCCGACCAGGTCTCGGCCTACGAATACAACCTCGCGGGCAACGGCAAGAGCCACATCCTCGAGACCAGCGGCTCCATCAAGGTGGTCCGCGTGAACGACGGCCCCGTGGTCGGCGTGCACATGATCGGCGCGCGCGTCGGCGAACTGATCGGCGAGGCGCAGCTCGCGGTGAACTGGGAGGCGTACCCCGAGGACATCGCCCCGTTCATCCACGCGCACCCGACGCAGAACGAGGCACTCGGCGAGGCGTTCCTGAAGCTCGCCGGCAAGCCGCTGCACGCGCTCTGAGCCCGACCCCGGAAACACGACTGCAATAAGCTAGATAGCGTCACACGCTGTGAAGGAGACAAGCGCATGAGCGAATCCGTCAGCCTCCCGGCACTCGGTGAGAGTGTCACGGAGGGCACGGTCACCCGCTGGCTGAAGAACGTCGGCGACCGTGTGGAGGTCGACGAGCCGCTGCTCGAAGTGTCGACCGACAAGGTCGACACCGAGATCCCGTCGCCGGTCGCCGGCGTGATCGAGGCGATCCTCGTCCAGGAGGACGAGACGGTCGAGGTCGGCACGGCCCTCGTGACCATCGGCGACGGTTCCGCAGCTGCGGCCCCCGCCGAAGCCGCGCCGGCACCTGAGGC
>NZ_JBFUCL010000014.1:0-21978 GCF_056405255.1 Agromyces sp. P1_H4
TCGCGATGGCGCCGAGCGCCTCGGTGAACCGGCCCCCGATCTCCTCCGAGGCCTCCTGCCAGTCCCAGCCGGGCTCGGGCGTGAAGTAGCTCGAGTACTCGGGGAACACGACGAGGCGCGCACCGCGGGTCGCGGCGAGCGTCGCGAGCCGCTCGATCTCGGCCAGGTTCGCGGCCCGATCGGCGCCGGGCGCGAACTGCGCGACGGCGACGGCGAGAGCGCTTCCGGCGTGATCGGACATGCCGTCAGCGTAGCTCGCAGGGCGCTCTCCTGACGGGCTCCGGCCGCTCGCGGAACCGTGGGGAACGCTTCCCGGACGGTTCCAAGCCCCGGGCGCAAGCCCTTTTGCGCGCGAATTCCGCGTGCTGTACTGACTCGGTTACATCGGGGACCGCGACCACGCGGGCCCCCATACGACGGCCCTGCGGGGAGGCTGATCGTCTCCTCGGGGGCCATGACAAGAGGGAGACAACGTCGTGCTCCGAGTTCCAACCCGAGTGATCGGCGCCGCGGTGACGAGTGTCGTCGCCGTCGCGATGATCGCGACATCCGCAGGGCCGGCCAACGCCGCGCCAGACAACCTGCCCGGTGAACCCACGCTCACCCTGCCGATCAACGACAGCGAGGCGGGCGGCACCTACCAACAGGACTTCGTGCGCGCCTACGCGGGGGCCACCCCCGACGGCACACCCGTCTACATCTACGTGCCCGCGGGCACCCCGCTCGACGGCTCTGCGCCGACCGGCGTCGCGAGCCTCGATCCCGCCTTCGATCCCAACCCCGATGACGAGTTCGTGCCGTGCGCGGACGCCAGCGCGGAGGACTACATCCTCACGCAGGCGCAGATCGACTACCTCGGCAACGAGCTCTCGAGCCAGATCGTCGCGGTCGACGAGGAGCACTACGGCCCGATGGATGCCGCGGATCCCAGTGAGCCCGCGAGCGACTCGCTCGTCATGCTCGTCTACAACGTGCAGGACGCGAACTACTACGACTGCGCAGAGTCGACCTACACCGCCGGCTACTTCGCACCCGAGTACATCGACTCGTCTGGCATGAACGCGATCGTCGTGGACGCCTTCGACTGGGCGAACCGCGTCGGACCCGCGGACTCGGAGTGGAACGACGACGACCCCGACAATGACCAGCCCACGCTGTACGAGGGCGTGATCGCCCACGAGCTGGAGCACCTGCTGCACAACTACAGCGACCCGGGCGAGCTGTCGTGGGTCGATGAGGGCCTCGCGGACTTCGCGGTGTTCCTCAACGGCTACGACATCGGCGGATCGCACCTCACGTACCACCAGGTCTTCTACGCCGACACGTCGCTCACGCGCTGGGCGGGTGGGCTGCAGAACTACGGCGCCGCCTACACCTTCTTCCAGTACCTCTGGGAGCRGGCGGGCGGCAACGGCGACGGCACCTACACGCCCGACCTGCAGTACGACGGCGCCGGCGGCGACCTGCTGATCAAGCTCATCTTCGAGAACCAGGCCGACGGCATGGAGGGCGTCCAGGCCGCGATCGACCAGTTCAACGCGCAGACCGGCGCAGGGCTGCGTTCGGCGAAGGTGCTGTACCAGGACTGGGCTGTCGCCGTGTACCTCGACGACGAGGCATCCGACCGCTTCGACATCAAGGCCGTCGACTTCGGCGACCCCGCCTCGACGTCGTGGACGATCGACATCGCCGACGACCAGTTCTGGGAGGGCCGCGGTTCGAGCCAGGGCGCCCAGCCCGAGTCGAAGTGGCTGAAGCGTGCGAACGCGCAGTCGCCGACCGCAGTGCCGTACGGCCTGCAGGTCGAGCGGTTCCGCAACCCGGGACCGAACGTCACCATCTCGCTCGACGGCGAGGACACCACGCAGGTCGCGCCGCACTCGGGTGACACGCACTGGTACGCCGGGTACGAGAGCCAGTCCGACAACATCCTCGACGTGGATGTCACGGGCACGGTGACGTCGCTCGACTTCTGGACGTGGCACTTCATCGAAGAGGGCTGGGACTACGGATTCGTCGAGGCGCTCGTGAACGGCGAGTGGGTCACGGTTCCCGTGGTCGACGACTCGGGCGCGACGGTCACGACGAACGACGACCCGCACGGCGGCAACACCGAGGGCAACGGCATCACCGGCACGTCGGGCGGCGAGTACTTCGTCGACGACCCGGTGTACGTGCACTACACGGCGCAGCTGCCCGCCGGAGCCACCGACGTGCGCTTCCGGTACTCCACGGACGCCGCCTACCTCGACACCGGCTGGTTCGTGGACGACGTGATGGTGAACGGCGCCGCCGCCACCCTCTCGTCGGCCGAGGGCGAGTGGTTCGAGACGAACGGCCTGCAGGACAACAACTGGACCCTGCAGGTGGTCGCGAGCTGCGACCTCACGCCCGGGGTGGACTCGCCGTACGAGATCGCCGACGGTGCCGGCAACTACGTGTACCGGCTCGAGGGCGACCTCATCTCGCAGGGCGGCTTCAACACCAAGTGCGCGAACGGCAAGAACCGCGACTTCGCGACGCTCGTGTCGAACCTGCCCACCGGCGACCTGACGTACCTCGACGCGGGGTACGTGCTCTCGGTCACCAACAGCGGCAACGGCAAGAAGGGCTAGTTCCCGGATGCCGCGGGGCGGCGGCCTGCACCACGGTGCGGGCCGCCGCTCTTCGTTCTGCCGCGACGTCGTGTCGGCCGCGTGCCCGCCGTCAGCGGAGGTGACGCAGAAAGAACCGTGCGGCGCTCTCGACCTCGAACCGGGGAACGCCGGCGTGCGGCCCCGGATTGGCGTGCAGCGTCTTCTCGGTGGAGGCGAGGGCGTCGAAGAGGTCGAGCGCGGCCTGCCTCGGCACGAGTTCGTCGTCCCACTGCACGAGGAACTCGACCGGGATGGTGATGCGCGACGCCCTGACCGGGACGAGGTCGCCGCCGACGAGGCCGACCACGGCGGCCCGGATCCGGGAATCGGCGGCGACGAACGGGAGGCCGATCGCGGCGCCGAGGGACACGCCCCAGTAGCCCACGCGCCCCTCCCCCAGGTCCTCCTGCAGGGCGTCGAGCACGGACTTCCACTCGCCGGCTGCCTGCTCGGCGACCGCGGCGTGATACTCCCCGACGTGGGCGGCGACCGGTTCGCCCGCCGACCTCCGCTCGGCCATGCCAGCCGAGAATCGGCGCTCGCGACCCGTTCGCGGCCGGTCGCCGTGGCCGGGAGCGTCGATCGCCGCGACCGCGAAGCCGTCGGCCGCGAAACGCCGTGCGCGGGCGACGATGCCGGGGGCGGCCTTGTGCTGGCCGCCGCCGTGGCCGAGCAGGATGAGCGGGCGCGGGTCGTGGTCGCCGGCCGGCGTCCACAGGATGCCCGGCACGTCGCCGACGGTGAAACGACGTTCGATGAGCCCGTCGTCGACGGTCTCTGAGGTGAACTGCATGGTGCTGCCTTCCGGATGCGTCAGGGACGCTCCGCGGCTGCCGATGCGGCTAGGCCGTCTCTCGAGGGAGCGCCCACGTGGTCTGAACGTTGATGGGTCTCACCTCCTCGGTCTGGTCGTCCTGCAGCATATCGCGCTCGCGGCCCGAGGCGATCAGCTGCCCTAGACTGACCACCGCGAGCCACGCTCGCACCCACCCCGCATCGGAGCGGCGGGAGTCCGGGCGGTCGGCTTCAGGCAAGGGGACGTGGATGGTGGGGTTCGCGGCGTGGCTCTTCGGCCTTCGCGTCCAGCAACCCCGCGAGTACCGGCGGCTCATGCGCATCCGTCGCAGCGTGTACACCCCCGTCGCGCGGCTCGATGCCGAGATCATCCGGTCGGCTGAGCCCATTCCGTTCGAGGAACTCGACCGCGCCGACTTCCGTCCACTGCGACCCGGCACCCGCTGGGGCAAGGTGTTCGACTGCGCCTGGCTGCGCATCACGGGCGACGTGCCGACGGGAATCGAGGACCCCGTCGTCATGCTCGGCATCTGGGGCGAGGGCCTCGTGCACTCGGCCGACGGGGAACTCCTCGACTCGGTCAGCACCGTCTTCCAGCAGGGCGACCTCCCGCAGAGCGGCGGCGGGCGCTACCGCCCCGTCCAGCACGTCGACACGTCGACCGGCACGGTCGAGTTCTTCGCCGATGTCACCTACAACGGCTGGATCCTCTACGAGGTGGGCCGTGCGACATATCACGGCGCGCACCTGGCCACCCGCGACGACGAGGCGTACGCGCTCTTCTACGACTACCTCACGCTCCTCGTGCTGGCCGGGGCCACCGAGGATGCGGCACTCGAGCTCGAAGTGCGGCGCGCGCTGAACGCCGCCTACACGGCTTTCATCGCGGGCGACGTCACCGGGGCGCGTGCCATCCTGGCCGAGCAGCTCTCGGCGCCGTCCGCGAGCGAGTTCGTCTACAGCGCCGTCGGGCACGGCCACCTCGACATGGCCTGGCTCTGGCCGCTGCGCGAGACCCGCCGCAAGGCCGCGCGCACCTACGTCCGCGCGCTCAATGCGATCGACCAGCGCGACGACTACGTCTACGGCACCTCACAACCGCAGCAGATGGTGTGGATGAAGCAGCGGCATCCGGCACTCTTCGAACGGATGCGGCGCGCCGTCGCCGAGGGCCGCATGGAACTGCAGGGCTCGTTCTGGGTGGAACCCGACACGAACCTCCCCTCGGGTGAATCGCTCGTCCGGCAGGCGCTCGTGGGCCGCCGATTCCTCCAGGAGGAGTTCGGGCTCGGCGACGAGCAGCTGCGCCTCTGCTGGCTGCCCGACACCTTCGGCTACAACGGCAACCTGCCGCAGATCCTCCGGGGCACCGGGATGGACTGGTTCCAGACGATCAAGCTCGCCTGGAACAGGGTCAACGACTTCCCGCACCGCACCTTCCACTGGCAGGGCATCGACGGGTCCACCGTCCTCGTGCACATGCCACCCGAGGGCGACTACAACAGCCGTGGGGCTGCCGACAACCTGCTCACCGGCCTGAAGCAGTACCCCGAGATCGCGTTGAACACGGCGCTCCTCGTCTACGGCTCGGGCGACGGCGGCGGCGGTCCGAACGAGATCCACCACGAGGTCACCGCTCGCGAGCGGAACCTCCGCGGACTTCCGAAGGTGGAGTACTCCTCCGCAGGCGACTTCTTCCGTGCCCTCGAACAGCGCGAGATCGCCCACACCCACGTCGGTGAGCTCTACCTCGAGACGCACCAGGGCACGTACACGACGCAGGGGCGGATCAAGCGCCACAACCGCCTCGTCGAGCGCAAGCTGCACGAGGTCGAGGCCCTGGCGGTGCTCGCGGGCGACGACAGCAGGCCCGTGCTCGAACGGCACTGGCGCGACGTGCTGCTGCACCAGTTCCACGACATCCTGCCCGGCTCGTCGATCGCCCGCGTCAACCGCGAGGCGATCGAGACCTACGAGCGCATCGAGGCGGCACTCGACGACTACGCCGACGCGCTCGTCGACCGGCTGCCGCGCCGGCCGGGAACGCCCACGGCCGTCAACCTGACGGGCTTCTCCCGGAGCGAGTTCGCGAAGACCGACGAGGGCTGGTTCCACGCCGAGGTCCCGCCCTACGCGGCGGCTCCGCTGGCACCGGCCGGAGCGCAGCCGGGGCTCGTCTCCTCGGAGGACACGCTCGGCAACGGCATGCTCACGCTGCGGTTCGACGCTCACAGCGGCGAGATCGTCTCGTGCCGGGATCGCGACGGCGCCGAGCATGCCGCCGGCGGGCTCAATCGGCTCGTGGTGCACACGGACCCCTACGTGTGGCCGTTCAACGCGTGGGACATCAAGGCCGACTACGTCGGGAAGGCGCCGCGCACGCTGCGGGTCAGCCACGTCGAGACCACCGTCGACGGCGCGTCGGCCGTTCGTCGCCAGGTGCTCCGTGGACGCGGCGTCACGATCGACCAGCGCGTCGTGCTCGAGGCCGGCAGCGACGTCGTGCGGTTCGAGACCGAGGTCGACTGGCACACGCGGCACCGGATGCTGCGTGCGGAGTTCCGGCCGGTCCACTCCGGCGAGACCGTGCGGTGCGAGATCCAGTTCGGACACATCGAACGGGTGACCACCGAGCGCGACCCGGTCGAGAAGGCCCAGTTCGAGGTCTGCGCGCACAAGTGGATCGCCACGGAGGATGCCGGCGGCGGGTTCGCACTGCTCAACGACGGCAAGTACGGGCACCGGGCCAAGAACGGGCTGCTGAGCCTCAATCTGCTGCGCTCCCCGTCGTTCCCCGACAAGACGGCCGACCGCGGCATCCACCACTTCACCTATGCGTTCTGCCCGTTCGAACGCGGCGATCTCGGCAAGGTGGTGCGCGAGGGCTACCGGCTCAACAACCCGCTTCGGATCACCGACGGTGTGGCGTTCGACAGCCTGGTCGGTGTCGACGAACCCGGCGTCATCGTGGAGACGGTCAAGCGGGCCGAGCGCGGCGACGGCATCGTGCTCCGACTGTACGAGAGCCTCGGGCGTCCGACGACGATCTCGCTGCGGGTCGACCGGGCGTATCGCGCGGCGCACGAGACCGACCTGCTCGAGCGGCCCCGGGGAGCCGCCGACCTCGGTCGGATCGCCTTCGGGCCGTTCGAGATCAAGACGATCCTGCTGGAGGACTGAGCGGTGACGGCAACGGCGAACCAGGACGCGACCGAGGGCGTCGTCCCTCCGAGACGGCAGCGGATCGCCGTGATCACGGCGGGATTCGGCCAGAACATCGTGCTCACCACGGTGTCGACGTTCATCCTCGTGTACCTGCTGCAGTATGCGGGGATCAGCACCGCCGGCCTCGCGGTGGTCACGATCATCATCACCGTCTCGAAGGTCGTCGATGCGATCCTCGACCCCGTCATGGGCAGCATCATCGACATGACCCGCACCCGGTGGGGCAAGCTCCGGCCGTACATCCTGTTCTCCGCCGCGCCCGTCGCGCTGCTCTCGGGGCTCCTCTTCACGGTGCCCGATACGGCCGAGCCGCTCAAGCTCGTGTACTTCGGGGTCTGCTACGTGCTGTGGAGCCTCGCGTACACGGTGTGCGACGTGCCGTTCTGGGGTCTCATCGGTTCYGCCTTCGCTGACCCGGCGGAGCGCACGCGGGTGATCGGAAACGTCCGCGCCTTCGGAGCCATCGCCCTCGGAGTCGCGACGCTCGGGATGCCGTGGGTGGCGCGCCTGCTGAGCTTCGGGCCTGAGACGACGAGCAGCGGATGGTCGCTGGCCGTGTTCATCACGTCGTTCCTCGGCATGGGCGTGTTCCTCCTCGCCTTCTTCTTCACCCGGGAGCGACGGACCTCGGCCGCCTCGACGGGGCTCTCCCTGCGTCAGCTCGTGACCGCGCTGTTCCGGAACACGCCGTTGCTCATGGTGCTGCTCGGTTCCGTGCTCGGCTTCGGACGGTTCATCGTCCAGGCGGGCGGTGCCGTCTTCGTGGTGATCGCGTACGGGAACGAGGGCACCTTCACCCTCGTCGGAGCCGCGATCATCCTCGGCATGGTCGTCTCGTCCTTCGCGACGCCGCCGCTGCTACGCCGCATCTCGGGTCGCACGCTCATCGTGGGCAGTTCGCTCGTCGCCGCCGTGCTGTACGTCGCCATGTACCTCGTCGGGTTCGCGAACCTCGCCGCCATCCTGGTGTTCATCTTCCTCACCGGACTCACCCTCGGCATCTTCCTCGTCACGCAGGCGACGATGATCGCCGACTCCGTCGACGACACGGAGCGCCGACTCGGGGTGCGCAACGACGGCATCTCCTTCGCCAGCCTCACCTTCGCCACGAAGATCATGAACGCGCTGGCCGTGCTCGTGTTCGGGGCGTTCGTGGTGATGGCGGGGTACGAGGCCGGCGTGACCRTCACGCCCGAGATGCAGCAGACGGTCTTCGTGGCGATCACCCTCGTGCCCGCGGCCAGCTGTCTGCTCTCGGCGATCCCCTTCCTCTTCTATCGGCTCGGTGCGCCGGCAGCCGACCGCACGGATGCCGCGGCGGGCTGACCCCTGGATCGGGACGCCCTGGAGATGCAGAAGATCCCGGCCTCTGTTCGAGACCGGGATCTTCTGTTTCGGTTGCGGGGGCAGGATTTGAACCTACGACCTCTGGGTTATGAGCCCAGCGAGCTACCGAACTGCTCCACCCCGCGACGCTGACTCCCCTGCGGCAGTCACTCCTCGCGATATCACCGATCAGCTCGAAATCTCTCGATCGGGCTGCGTGCGATGTTGCCAGTCTACGACAACTCTCGACCTCGCTCGACCTCGACCAAGCAAGGTCGCCCGCCAGATCCCCTCGATACGGCCGGACGTGCCCGTCCGCTGCTCCCGCAGACGGGCGTCCCCCGCGGGCCGCTATCGTAAGCCGATGTTGACGTAGTAGGTCTGCCCGTCGTCCAGACGAACGCCGATGCGATAGTAGTTGCCGCCCGACGCGGTCTTCCAGTTGTAGCTGTACTGGGAGCCCTCCACTCGATACGTGCTGCCGCTGTCGGCGGCCACCGAGTAGAGCGACTCGTCGACGGGCAGGTTCATGGAGGCGCCCTTGGCCGGAGTCAGCCATGCCGGTGCGACATTCGTCTGTACGAGCGTGCCGCTCGCGTTCTTGAGCTGGAGCTTGACCGGAATCGTGCTCCCGCCCTTGAAGACGCTCGTCGAGGTGCCGACTTGGTGCGCGGTGTCGTTGATCGGCTGCAGGAATCCGTCGAACCGGTAGATCACCCGGTAGCTCCCAGTCGTCGTTGCCGTGTTCCCGGCCGTGTCCGTCGCCCTCGCGGTGTACGTGAAGGTACCGACCCCGTTGGGAGTTCCTCCGGAGATCGTGACCACGCACGATCCCGCAAGGCCGGAGAAGCCATCGCCGGCCGTGCAGCTTGCTGCAGGTACGGCCCCGAGCGTGTAGGTGCCGCCGGCGACGTTGACCACGGCGATGGTGGGCGACTCGGTGTCGATGTTGATTCCGGAAACCGCGGTGACTGCCGTGTTGCCGGCCTTGTCGGTCGCGGTGCCGCTTGCAGAGTTCGCACCGTTGGCGGTGAGGATCACATCATCGGGGCAGGTGGCCACTCCAGAGCGGCCATCGGAGCAGGTGAAGTGCACCGTGACCGGCCCCACATACCAACCGTTGCCACCCGGCGTGCCACTGACGACAGCACCGCTGATGGTCGGCGCCGTCTTGTCGAGTCTGATGGTGACCGCGTCGGTTCCGACGTTGCCTGCGGTATCGGTGGCCGATCCGACCAAGACCTGTCCGTCGGTCTCGGTGGAGACCGTCACGGGGGCAGTCACGTCCGCAACGCCGGATCCGGCATCGTCGTCCTTGGCACCGAAGGTGACCGTGACGTCGCTCCTGTTCCAGTCGTTCGCGTTGGGCACGGGTGACAGCGTGTGGGTGACCATCGGGGCGATGTTGTCCCACTTGAGGGCGACAGCGTTCGAGGCCTCGGTGTTGCCCGCGATATCGACCGCCCAGTAGTGCACGGTGCCGATACCGCTTCCGTCGAGCGGGACACTGACCGTCTTGGCTGCACCTGCTGCCACCTGCTCGGCGCCGCCGTCGATCCTGTAGTGGATCTCCTTGACCCCCGACAGACCGGCCTGGTCGGTGGCCGCCAGCACGACATTCGCCGTCGCGCCCGTGCACCAGCCGTTCGTCTTGGTGCACTGGTTGTTGGCTGTCGTGCTCGGGGCTGATCCGTCGATGTTGATGCCGCCGACGGTCTTGCCGGCGCTGAGGTTGCCCGCCTTGTCGCTGGCCGGGTCGCTGGTGATGGCCTGGCCGGCTCCGTCGCCGGAGATCACCGCGCTGGTCGGGCAGGATGCCACCCCTGACAGTGCATCCGTGCAGGTGAAGTCCAGCACGACCTGGTCGCGGTACCAGCCGGCGGCATTCGGAGTCGTCGTCGGACCGCCGTCGATGTGCGGCGCGGTGCGGTCGATGCTGATTCCGTTCACCGATGCCGTCGCCTTGTTCCCCGCCTTGTCGAGGATGCCGGCTGAGGCACCCAGGTCGTTGCCCTCGCCGCTGATCGTGCTATCGGCCGGTTGCGTCGACGGGTCGATGCCCGAGAGTGCGTCGTTCCCCGTCCACTTGATCGTGACGTCGCCGTTGTACCAGCCGGCGCCATTGGCATCGACGGTCGCGGCGCCGACGAGCGTCGGCGCGGTCTTGTCGATATTGATGTGGTGGACGATCGTCGAATTCACGTTGCCGGCGACGTCCTTGGTGTCGCCCTGGACCTGCTGGTCGCCCCCCTCGCTGCTGAGCGTTCCATCGGGACCGCAACCGGCGACTCCCGACTCGGCGTCGGTGCACGTGAAGGTCACGTCGACGTCCGTGTTGTTCCAGCCGAAACCGTTCGCCGCCGGAGACGCCACGCCGATGATGGATGGGGCGACATCGTCGACGTTCACGATCGTCGTCCGCTTCGCCTCCGCGTTGCCGGCGAGGTCGACGCTCCAGTAGGTGATGGAGTGGCTCCCTGTGGCGAGCTCCGCGGTGAACGGCACGCCGTACGTCTGGGTTCCGCCACCGTCGATCTCGTAGTAGGTCGCCGAAATGCCCGACTCGGCATCGTCAGCGTCGAACGCGACCGGGATGCCGCTCATGACGAACCAGCCGCTGGCCGGCGAGATCGGGTTGGTCACCGTCGTGACCGGCGGGACGTCGTCGATCTTGAGCGTGACGCTGTTGACGGTCGCGTCTTCGCTGTTGCCCGCGACATCCGTGCTCCAGAACGCGATGGTGTGCGTGCCCTTCTGGGTGAATGAGAAGGCGCCGGTGTAGAGCTGGGCCGCGGCCCCGTCGATGCGGTAATACGTCGCCGCCACGCCGGAGAGCGTGTCGTGTCCGGTCAACGCGACCGGGACTGCATCGGCGTACCAACCGCTCGGGAGCGGGTCGGGAAGCGTCGCGGTGGTGGTCGGTGCGGTGCGGTCGATCTGGATGCCATCCACCGTCGTGCTTGCGGTGTTCCCGGCGACGTCCGTGCATGTGGCCGACGACGCCAGGTTGCCGCCCTCACCCGTGACCGTGTCATCCGCCGGCCCCGCTGCGACCCCGGACAGCGCATCCGTGCATGACCAGAGCACCGTCACATCATCGGCATGCCAACCAGGTGAGAACACCGCAGCGAGGACCGGCGCCGTCGTGTCGACGTTGATCCCCGACACCCCGGCGCTCGCGCTGTTCCCAGCCGCATCCGTCGCGGTGCCGGTCACCGACTGGTTGGCACCCTCGCCGACGATCTGGGCACCCGACGCGGAGGCCAGACCCGAGAGCGCATCGTTCGCGGAGAAACTCACCGTCACGGCATCCCGATACCAACCGGCACCGTTGGGCGCCCGATCAGCCGACGCCGAGATGGTCGGCGCAGTCTTGTCGATGCTCACCACGGCCGTATCCGACGCGGAGTTCCCCGCATTGTCGGTCGCGGTGCCCGTCACCTGCTGAGAAAGACCCTCAGACGACTGCGTCACGGGTGCCGTGCACGACGCGACACCGGAACCGGCGTCGGCACACGCGAACGTGACCGTCACGCCCTGGTTCGACCACGCACCCTCCGAGTACGTCAGCGGCGTGAACGAGTGGCCGATCGTCGGGGCCGTCTTGTCGATCTTCACGTGGGCCGTTTGCGTGGCCTCCACGTTGCCCGCCCGATCGGTGCTGAAGAATGAGACCGAGTGATCGCCCTCGCTCGACAGGATCACGCTCGTCCCGCTCTGCACCGCTCCGCCATCGATCGCATACGACGTCGACCCGACGCCCGACAGATTGTCGGACGGCGACAACGCCAACGTCACACTGCCGTTCGTCCAACTGTTCGAGGACCCGCTCACTCCCGTCACCGGAGCCGTCCGGTCGATATTCACCGGCAGACTCGACGCGGTCCTCGTGTTCCCGGCCTTGTCCGCGATCGACGCGCTTGCGGTCAATGCGCTGCCCTCACCGGTGATGAGGCCATTCGCGGGCTGCGTCGACGGGTTGATCCCGGACAGTGCGTCAACCCCGGACCATCCGATCGCGACATCGCCCTTGTACCAGCCGTTGCCGTTGGCCGAGGTGGTCGGCGTGCCCGTGAGGGTCGGCGCCGTCTTGTCGATGCTGATGCCTGAGACACCGGCACTCGCAGAGTTGTCTGCATTGTCCACTGCTGTTCCGGACACCGACTGGTTCGCTCCCTCGGTCGAGAGCACTACCGTGCCGCCACCGGTGCAGGACTTGATCCCGGAGAGCGCGTCCGCGCAGGTGAGCGAGACCGTGACATTGGAGTTGTTCCAACCCGCCGCGTTCGCGGCTGGAGCGGCGCTTCCCGTGATGGTCGGGTTCATCTTGTCGAGCTTGACGACCACCGCGCCGGTGCCGCTGTTGCCCAGTCGGTCGCTTGCCGTGGCGTTCTTCGTGACGCCCGCCGTGTTCGAGTTCACGTTGTCCGTGGCGGGGGTGGGGCCGGCGCCGATCCCCGAACCGGCATCCGTTGCCGACCAGGTGATACCGACGTTGGCCTTGTTCCACCCGGCGGCGTTGGCGGCAGGCGCAAGGGACGCGGTCAGTACCGGCCCCGTGTTGTCGAGGGTGAACGATGCCTGCAACGAATTGGTTTGGCCCGTGCATTTCCCTTGGGCGTTCACGTTGGGCGAGGCGAACACGGTCACGCCCTGGGCACCGTCGCCCGCACCGGCCGTCGTCGTGAAGGTCCAGTTCGTCTTGGCCCCGGCAGATTGGTCGTGCGCGGTGAACGCGCCGGCGACATCCACGCACTTGGTGTCGCTGCTCGTGATGACTGTGAGCGTCAGCGCACCACCCTGCTTCGCATACAGCGTGCCGCCCGACGAGACGGTGCCGGCACTCCCGGTGAACGTCGCGGTCGTGACGGTCGAAGCGAAGGCCGGCATGCCACTGAGCATGGCCGCGACCACCGCCCCCGATGCGATCACGGCGAGCCAGCCGCGCGTGCGGCCCTCGCGAATACGAACTCGACTCGTCGAAATGCCGCTGGAAGCGCGCATGGGAACCTCCGGGAATAGCGGCGCTCGGGTACGCCACCAAGGCCCAAAGTCTGTTGCGCCGAAATGACCGGGTCAATCCCCCGTTCATGGGGGTGTGTTCGACCGCGATCATCGGGTGGCATACGTGTATTGGCGGCGCACCCCGCGTTCCTGGATCTGCGCGAGCGGGTCGTGGGCCCGGTCGTCCGTCGACGAGATCGGTCGACCTCTTCTGCCGGACCTGCCTGCGGTCGGCGGGTGGGTAGTGACCCGCGCTGACGCGGGGGTCGACGGTGGCCGAGAGTGCCGAGCTGACTCATGTGGCGAGGAGTGTCAAGGGGTTGGTCCGCAGCGGTCCGCCACGTACAACGGAACGTGCCGGGAGTGGGGAACGCCCGGCCGCAGGCTGGACCCGACCAGCGCCCGCCCACCCGAGCGGGTCATCCCCGAGGTCGCCCAGCCTGTGCCCCCACACGCGAGACACACCGCGAACGGAGACGAACCCATGAGACGACCCGCAACACAGGCGCCCCTCAGCCCCGGCATGGTGAGCGACCAGAAGGCCGTCGGACTGGTGTTGGCGTTTCTGACTGCCGTCATCCTCGTGCTCGGATTGGCGACGATGCCTCCGATCCCGATCGCGAAACCGAGCACCCACTCACCGATTGGAACCAGCCAGCTCGAGAACGGGCCGTTGAAATGACTACGGGCGACCACTCATCCGGGCAGGACGGCCGATTTGCCTGTGGTCTCCGGCTGCTCCTGCGAGTTCGGGCACTCCCTCGACAGGATGGGCGAGCGCCCGGTCGACACGATCGAGGAATGTGCACGCTGAGCTAGCCGACGAAGCCGGATGGGATCCGTGCGACTCCGTGCTTCCGTCGCATCCGCTGAAGGGCCTCGCTGTGTCCATCGCCGCCCGGAGCTCAGGTGCGGACGTGTGACGGGGTCGGCGCCCRCTGACGCAACGATGCACAAACTTATCCCGCGGTCAAGGTCGGCGCTCGCGAGGAGGATCCGGTGGTAGCTTCCGACCGTGACCGCCTGTGCCGGGGTCCCGAGACACCCGGGGGCGAGGCGTAGGAAGGACGCCACAAGCGCTCTGGGTCACGACACAGCAGGTCGCCCCTCACCCTCTCGCGCAGCAGACGTGATCGATCAGGAGGCACGCACTTGACACGAGTCAATGAGGCTCAAGGCGGTCGCGCTTTTCGGACGATGCTCGTCCCGGGGGCTCTGCTGCTCGGTCTGCTGTTGGTGGCCGGTACCAGCCTGCTGGCTGCGTTGAGCCACCAGTCCTTCGGCTTTTACAGCCGCGACCTCAAGGCACTGTCCGCCGCCGCCGGCGCCGGGGTGCCGCTCCTGGCCGGAGGGCTTGCCCTGCTGAACATGATGGTTTGGGCCTCGGCCGGCTCCATGGCTGTGCTGGCCTCAGTGATATGGCCCCCACGGCGTCGTTGGCTGCTCGGATTCGCCCTACTGAACATCCTTCTCGCGCTCGACGATGCTCTGCTGCTGCACGAAGAAGTCGGACCTGAGCTCGGATTGCCGGAGAAGGGCTTCTACCTGCTGTACGCCGCCATCGGGTTGGTGCTTCTGTTGGGTGCGTTCCGGCCGGCTGCCAACCTGCCGACGAAGGACCGCGAATGGCGAGTCTGCTTGGAGAACCCGCCGTTGAGTGCCCGAGCTTTCACCCTCGGCCTCGTCCTTCTCGGGCTCTCCGTGCTCATCGATCAAACTACGCACGGCCAGTATCTATGGGAGGACGCCCCCAAACTCCTGGGCGCGCTGGTCTGGCTGACCGTCCCGCTGCTGGTGCTTCCGTGGAAGGTGCTGCCAGGCAGCCGGATGTCGCAAGGCCGACCGTCGGTTGAGAACGACCACTCACCCGGTACGCCCTAAGGCGTCAGTCGGCGCGAGCGGCGCGGACCTTCAGCAGTGTGGAGAAGACGCTCCTCTCTCCTCCAGCAGGTCCAGAATGCGGTCGGCGACCTGCGCACTGCCTACATAGCCGATGTGCTCCGCGGAACAGGGCGGCTCTCAGCATCCCGAGAACGCCGTGCTCTTCGAGCTCTCGGCGGTGTGAAGGCAGACGAAAAAATCCGACGCAGCGTGGCGCTGCGCCGGATTCGTGCCAAGCCAGTTGCCTCGAGTGATGTCGAGAAACCGGAACTGACCGGGACTTCTTGGTTGCGGGGGCAGGATTTGAACCTACGACCTCTGGGTTATGAGCCCAGCGAGCTACCGAACTGCTCCACCCCGCGGCACAAGAGACAACACTAGCATGCGTCTGAAACGTCGTCCAATCGAGGGCGACTGCCACGCGGCATCCGCTCGGGCGATGCTCAGATCGCCATGGCCACGAGCACCAGCGCCGGCACGAGCACCATCGGCGCCACCAGCCGCCAGTACCGGAGGTCGCCGAACAGGATGGCCAGCGCACGGATGATGGTGGCGATGCTCACGAAGATGACGAGCGTGCGCCCGACCTCGGCGAACCCGAGGTTCACGGCCACCACGCCGGCGAGCGCCCCGGTGCCCCACGCGAGGTTCGAGAAGCCGTAGGAGATGGCCCACGGGCGCACGATCTCCTGGTTCTCGGGTTCGATGAGGAAGACGCCGCGCATGCTGGGGCTGCGGAAGAAGAATGCGGAGAGGATCCCGAGGAACGCGACGCCGAGCCCTTCGACGATCGCGAGGATCTGGGCGACCACGCTCATGGGCACAGTGTCCTCGCCGCCGAGGAGCAGGACAAGACCCCAGATCGGATGTCACTCGGCCGAACCGCGCATCGACGGAGTCGGCGTCAGGACGAGGAGGCCCGCGCGACCAGCTCGTACGAGAGCGGCAGCCACTGCTCGGCCGGCCAGCCGAACATGCCCTCGCCCTGCGGCACCGTCATCGGGAAGATCCGCCACGGCACTTGGAAGTGCTCGGCCAGCTCGTCGATCACCAGTCCGGCGGCGCGGACGGCGCCCACCACTTCACCGATCGGATGCATCCACTCCCACGTGCGGGCGTGCGTGATCCTCGCGTCGGGGTCGGCGTAGTCGGACGGGTCGTCGAGCACGTCGGGCTCGCCTCCGCCGTAGGCGTACTGGAAGGTCGGCAGGCCGCCCGGGCCCTCGTCGCCGTCGAACACGAAGGCCGCCGGATGCCCGTCGGCGAAGTAGAGACGGCCGCCCGGCTTCAGGAACCATGCGACGATGCGCGCCCACTCCGCGACATCCGGAAGCCACCCGATGGTGCCCCATGTGGTGAACACGAGGTCGAACGACCCGGGCTCGGGCAGCATGTGGCGGGCGTCGTAGAGGTTCGCCTCGACGAATCGCGCGCGATCGCCGAGCCCGAGCTCTGCGGCCATGCGTCGCGCCTCCTCGACGGCGGGACGCGAGAAGTCGAGTCCGACGACCGTCGCGCCGCGGTTCGCGAGCGAGAGCGTGTCCGAGCCGAAGTGGCACTGCAGGTGCAGCACCCGCAGTCCGACGAGGCCGTCGGGATGCAGTCGCTCGACGCCGGCCCGGGAGATCGGGTCGAGCACGATGTCGCCACGACGGAGCGGCTCCTGGTCGTAGAAGTCCGACGCCAGGTGCACCGGCACCCGTTCGTCCCAGTTGGCGCGGTTGTCGTCGAGCCAATCGCCGTGGCGGAGGTCGACGACCACGTCACTGATCCTGGGTGATCGCGAGCAGCTGGGCGATGATCTCCGCGAGCTGGGCGTCGGCGGCGCCGTACGCCGCCCAGTCGCCCTCGGAGAGCGCGGCCTGCTTGTTCTTCAGGGCCTGCGACGCCTGGTTGAGCAGCGCCTGCACCTCGTCGCTCGGCTGCGGCGTCGCGGTGCTGCCGTCGGCGGGCGGCGTCGTGGGCGTCGCGTTCGGATCCACCGCGTTGTCGCCGGCCTGGGCACCGGAGTCGCCGCCGAAGAGCACGTCGAGCGCCGCGTCGAGGGTGTCCTGGAAGGCGATCTGGTCGCCGAAGGCGACGAGCACCTTCTGCAGCAGCGGGTAGCTCGTGTTGCCGGTCGACTTCACGTAGACGGGCTGCACGTAGAGCAGGCCTCCGCCCACCGGCACCGTGAGCAGGTTGCCGTTGATCACCTCGGACTGCCCCTGTTTCAGGAGGTTCAGCGATTGCGACACGGTCGGATCGCCGTTGAAGGTGTTCTGCACCTGGCCCGGACCCGGCACGTTGTCGTCCTCGGGAAGCGTCAGGAGCCTCAGCTTGCCGTAGCCGTCGGATCGCTCGCCGTCGCTCGCTCCGGCATCGGAGTCGACCGCGAGGTAGCCCCGCAGCACGTTCCGGCTCTGGTCGCCTCGCGCCTCGGGGATGAACGTCGAGTACAGGGAGTACGCGGGCTCCTCCTGCCCGGGCATCTGCATCGTCAGGTAGTACGGCGGTTGCAGCAGCGTGGAGTTCGCGCCGGCCGTCGGGTCGTTCGGCGTCGTCCACGCGTCCTCACGCGAGTAGAACGAGGACGGGTCGGTCACGTGGTACCGACCGAGCACCGCGCGCTGCATCTTGAACATGTCGGCGGGGTACCGCACGTGGCTCATGAGCGCGCCCGACATCTCGCTCATGGGCTTGATCGAGTTCGGGAAGACCTTCTGCCAGGTCTGCAGGATGGGGTCCTGGTCGTCCCACGCGTAGAGGGTCACCGAGCCGTCGTAGGCGTCGACCGTGGCCTTCACCGAGTTGCGGATGTAGTTGACCTCGTCGAAGGGCAGCGACTGCGGCAGGCCCTCGCTGTCGGCGATGGCCTCGCTCATGCTGACCTTGTTGGAGTACGGGTACTGGTCGGTGAGGGTGTAGCCGTCGACGATCCAGACGATGCGCCCGTCGACGACCGACGGATACGTGTCGGAGTCGATCGTGAGGTACGGCGCGACCTTCTTCACGCGGTCGATCGGATCCCGGTCGTAGAGGATCTGGGAGTCGTCGTTGACGGCCTCGGAGAGGAAGATCTGCTCCGACTGGAACTTCAGCGCGTACACGAGCTTCGTGAAGACGTTGTCGAGCTTCGGCCCGCCGTCGCCCTCGAAGGTGGTCTGCGTCTGCTGGTCGCTCTCGCCGCCCGCGGGGTAGTCGAGCTCGACCGGGTCGGTGCCCTCGGGCGCGCCGACGATCGAGTACGCCGGGGACTCCTCGCCGAAGTAGACGCGCGGCTCGAAGTCGCCGAGGGTGCCCGTCGACGGGATGCCCGACTGCAGGAACACGGGCTGGCCGTCGACCGAGCGCTGGTTTCCGGCGGCGGCCACCAGGCCGTAGCCGTGCGTGTAGACGACGTGCGAGTTGAACCAGGTCTCGGCGTCGCCGAGGCCCGAGAGCGCGAGGTCGCGCACCGCGACCACGGTGTCCTGCGTGGTGCCGTCGATGTCGTACCGGTCCACGTCGAGCGCGTCGGGGAACTGGTAGTACTGGCGGAACTGCTCGAGCTGCTGGAACGCCGGGCTGATCACGAGCGGGTCCATCAGTCGGATGTTCGCCGTCGTCGCGGCATCCGATCGCAGCGCGCCGGGCTCGGCGTCGGTCTTCGCCTCGAATGGGATCGTCTCGATGTCGGCGACCCCGTAGGCCTCACGGGTGAGGTCGATGGAGCGTTCGATGTACGGCGCCTCGAGCGAGCGGGCGCTCGGGTCGACCTGGAACCGCTGGATGATCCAGGGGTAGAGGGAACCGATGATCAGGCTCGAGACCACGAGGAGCGCGACGCCCACGAGCGGCAGCCGCCAGCGGCCGATGAGCGCGGTGACGAAGAAGAGGATCGCGACGCCGACCGCCGCCGCCGCGAGGATCTGGCGACCGGGGATCACGGCGTTGACGTCGGTGTATCCCGCACCGGTGATGAGGGTGCTGTTCTCGGTGACGGTCGCGTACTGGTCGAACCAGATGCTGACGCCCTGGAGCAGCAAGTAGAGGCCAGCGGTCACCGCGATCTGGATGCGAGCCGACTTCGAGATGACGACCTCGCGGCCACTCACGCGAATCGAGCCGTAGAGGTAGTTCGTCGCGATGACGAGGAGCAGCGAGAGCAGCACCACGGCCGACGCGAAGCCGACGATGGAGCGGTAGAACGGCAGCTCGAAGACGAAGAAGCCGATGTCGAAGCCGAACTGGGGATCGTTCGTGCCGAACGGGGTGCGGTTCAGCCAGGTGAGGGTGAGTTCCCACCGGCTCGACGTCGAGACGCCCGCGAAGATGCCGAGCACGACGGGGATGCCGTACATCGCGAGGCGGCGAAGGGGCTCGAACACCTCCTGATATCGGTCGAGCTGCGAGTTCAGCTTCGCGTAGACGGGACGCGTGCGGTAGGCGATCTGGATGGAGGCCCAGACGGGCACGGCCATCGCGAGGAACCCGATGAGGAAGAGGACGAGGCGCGCCACCCACTCGGTCGTGAGCACGTCGACGAAGCCGAGCTGGTCGTACCAGAGCACGTCGGCGTAGAGGCCCACGAACACGAAGAACGCGATGAGGAGCAGGGCCACCACCCCGATCGTGATCGCGATCGGCGCGCGGCGGCGCGGCATCCTCGGTTCGTGCGGCTGTGCAGACACTCTTCGCCTCTTGTTCGGTCGCTGTGGGATCGAGACTCCATCCTAGAGTCGCGTTCCTTTGAAACTGCTGTTCAGGCGGCGGGGCAGGAGGCGAAGGCGGAGGTGTCCTCGCCGTCGCCGATCGCCTCGACCACCGAGCGCGCCTCGTCGAGGGTCTTCACCGCGAAGACTCGCATGCCGTCGGGGACATGTCCGGTGACCTCGTCGCAGTTCGAGGCCGGGGCGAGGAACCAGTCGGCGCCCGCCTCGTCGGCTCCCCAGAGCTTCTGTCGGATGCCGCCGATGGGCCCGACCTGGCCCGACGAGTCGATCGTGCCGGTGCCGGCGAAGACCTCGCCAGCCGTCATCTCACCCGGCGTGAGCTTGTCGATGATGCCCAGGGCGAACATCATGCCGGCGCTCGGGCCGCCGACGTTGTCGAGCTGCAGCACGACGTCGATGGGGAACACGTAGTGCATTCGCACGCCCACGCCGAGCACCACGGTGCCGTCACGGTCGACGGGAGTGACCTCGAGCGTCTGCTCGGCGCCGTCGCGCACCACGAGGAGGCTGGCGGGGGTGTCGGCGCCGTTCTCGCGCACGGCGGAACGGAGCTCGTCGATGGAGTTCACGGCGGTGCCGTTGACGGAGACGATGACGTCGCCCTCCTCGAGCACGCCCGCGGCGGGCGAGTCGTCGACGACGCCGGCCACCGTCACCTCGCGCGGGAAGTCGTAGCCCAGCTCGACGAGCGCGGCGGCGATCGCGTCCTGCTGGGAGTCCACCATGGCCGCCTCGTTCTGGGCGTCGCGATCGGTGTCGCTCACGCCAGGAGGAAAGATCGCCTCGACCGGCACAGCCGACCGCGTGCGGTCGAACCAGGCGGCGACGACCTCGAGCCAGTTGGGGGTCTGCCCCGGCCGGCCGCGCACGGTGACCGTGAGCAGGTTGAGCTCCCCGTCGGTGGGGAAGGTCTCGGCATCGGGGATCTCGATGAGCGGCACCTCCTCGCCGTCGTGCTCGGCGGTGCCCAGCGTGTCGAAGACGGGGCCGGGCTGCTCGATCACGTACGGGGACGGAAGCAGGGCGAAGAGGATGCCGATGGCCACGGCGACGGCGAGCGCCGTCCACCCGATGCGCTCCCGACGCGAACGGCGGCCCTGCGGGCGCGGCGACGGGTCGTCGTCGAAGAGGGCCATCCGTGGTTCCTTCCGGGCGATCGAATCGCCGAGTGCGAGCGCCGGGGCCGGCGTTGTTCGCGAAGGGCGGACACCCGGAACGCCCAGCCTAGGCCATTTCCCAGACACGCGCCCGAGGCCCGGGACTACGGTGGAAACAGACGCGACTGGAGGTGGCTCACGTGGCCGATCGGGACGACGAGCCTGGCGACAAGAACCCCGAAGACGAGTTCCGCGACATGCTGCGGGAGCTCCTCTCGGGCTCCGGCGGCATCGATCCGTCGCGGCTCGCGGGAGCCGCCGGGCTGCCGAACGACCCGGCGAGCCTCGCCGCGCTCTTCGGGCAGCTGCAGGCGGCCATGAACCAGAGCGGCGACGACATCGACTGGAGCGTCGCGGTGCGCCAGGGCGAGGAGCGCGCGGCATCCGGACAGCTCCAGATCACCGCGGAGGAGCGCGCTCGACTCGACCAGGCCCTGCAGGTCGCGTCGTTGTGGCTCGACCCGGTCGTCGACTTCTCGGCGCTCCCCGACACTCCCGAGCTGCTCACCCGGCGCGCGTGGGTCGCCGCCACCATGCCGGTCTGGTCGCAGCTGGCCGAGCCGGTCGCGCTCAGCATCTCCGACTCGCTGACGCGCGTGATGAGCGAGCAGGCGCCCGAGGAGCTCCGCTCGATGATCCAGGGTGCGAGCCGCATGATGCGGGGCATCGGCGGCGCGCTCTTCGCCATGCAGCTCGGACAGGTCGTCGGGCAGCTCGCCACCGAGGTCGTCTCGGGCGGCGACATCGGCATCCCGCTGCAGAGCGACGGCCGCGCCGTGCTCGTGCCGCAGAACGTCGCCGAGTTCGGCAACGGCCTCGACATCCCCACCGACCAGGTCGAGCTGTACCTCGCGGTGCGCGAGATCGCGCACGCCCGGCTGTTCCGCCACGCGCGCTGGCTGCGCCTGCACCTGATCAGCGCGATCACAGCCTTCGCCCGCGGCATCGACATCGACACCGACCGCCTCGAGCAGCTCGCCGAGGGCTTCGACCCTTCGAACACCGAAGAGCTCCGCGACGCCGTCGTGAACGGCGCGCTCATCCGCCCGAAGAGCGAGGCGCAGGATGCCGCGCTGGGCCGTCTCGAGACGATGCTCGCCCTCGTCGAGGGCTGGGTCGACGCGGTCACGGCCGACGCCACCGGCCGCCTGCCCCGATCCGACGCGATCGCCGAGTCGATCCGCCGTCGGCGCGCCTCCGGCGGGCCGGCCGAGTCGGCGTTCGCCACGCTCGTGGGGCTCGAGCTGCGTCCGCGCCGCC